>JAXJJE010000186.1:0-6451 GCA_036298405.1 Acutalibacteraceae bacterium | reverse complement strand
TTACCCCACTGTGGCATTGGTGCTACTGGAGGTGCTGGCACTGCGTTTACTGGTGCTGGGTTACCCCACTGTGGCATTGGTGCTACTGGAGGTGCTGGCACTGCGTTTACTGGTGCTGGGTTACCCCACTGTGGCATTGGTGCTACTGGGGGTACTGGCACCCTATTTACCTGTGGCTGATTCTCTACATTATTATTAGGTACTTTTGGCACGTCAGCACCAAAATTATTATTGTTCATATTAAAATTATTATCCAAAATAATTCCTCCGCATTATTCTTCTATATGTTCCTCTATAGTCTGAGCTGTAGAAATAATTGTACCGTCTGAGCTTACCATAGTAGCTCCGTCCTCTTTTTTACGTGATGAAAAAATATTATGCACATTACCCTGAACCTTATTTTTAGGCAACCACAATGTAAAGCTACAATATTCATCTACTACACTTTGTGCAACAATGTCGCCACCGTGCAGACGCATAATTGTTTTTACAATATACAATCCCAAGCCCATTCCGTTTTTATCCTGACTACGGGATTTATCTGTTTTATAAAATCTTTCAAAAATATGCATAAGCTCTTCTGGCTCTATACCGTGACCACTGTTTTTAATTTCCAGCTCTGTACGGTCGTTATACTCGGTAAGAGTTGCCTTAATATAGCCACCTGTATCAACAAATTTTACAGCATTTTCAAACAGATTGTAAACCACCTGATGAATAAGGTCTGGGTCACCCTCTACCATAGAAGGCACTGTACAGGTTTCAAGACCCTGTATGTCGATATGTCTTTCTTCTATTTTCTGTTCAAAGGTAAGCAATGTTGAAATTACCACCTCTGACAAATTAAACTCCTGCTTTTTAACTCTGAGCTCTCCGTTGTCAATTCTTGACAATGAAAGCATAGACGCAACAAGTCGTGATAATCTTTTAGTTTCGGTTGAAACAATACGCAGATATTGGCGTTGCTTTTCTTGTGGGATAGTACCGTCAAGAATACCATCTATAAAGCCCGATATTGTGGTCATAGGTGTTTTTAGCTCGTGAGAAACATTTGCAATAAAGTTTCTTCGGGTAGTTTCTGACACTGCAAGCGAATCTGCCATTTCGTTAAAGGTTTTTGCAAGTGTGCCTATCTCGTTACTTGAGGTAACAGGAACTCTTACCGAGAAATCCTCGTTTGCAAGCCTTTTTGCAGCTATTGAAATTTGCCTTAATGGCTTAATCATTTTATACGAGAAAAACCATATCATACACGCAACAATAGCAAAGGTTGCAATTGCAGCATATAGGAATATTTTTGTTATCTCTCCTGTAAAGTCAGAAAACGTAGTGGTGTTGCTTGCTGCAACAACAAAGCCGATTGTTTGCGTGCCTGTACCAATATCAACTGTTATAGGTACAACTGCAACAAAGCGAGGAGACTCATACATTCCACCTAAATCACTTCTTAAAAAAATATCGTTTGTTTTTGCCGACGCACAAATATCCTTTGGCAAGCTTTGCTGTTTATGTGTGCAATTCTCAGAGCTGTTGCAAATTACTGTAATACCCTTTTCGTCAGTAATAACGATATCTGAATTTATACTTGCAGATACGGTATCTACTACGCTTGAAATCCAGCCTATATCAGCTACACCCATATACATACTGTTGTTAACTGCAACTGTTTTTTCAGACACTAAATCGGCAACCTGATTTGCGTTTTCTACCAGCAGGTTTTGCTTTTCTCCGTCTGAAAACCTTGCAACAAAAAATATAAGCATTGTGCCAAGTATTACAAAGCTTAACAGCATAGTAACAAGACTCATTGTAAGGTATTGTGCAAATAAACTTTTTTTACCCGTCACGTATCATTCTCCTCAAATTATTATACTAAATAAAGGTATTCCTTTACAAGCAAGGAATACCTTTTAATAAAAGCTTTCAGCGTTTTAACAGCCTGTATTTTCTGGCTGTTCATCAATGAATATGTTTATTCCTTTACCTCAAACTTATACCCTACACCCCACACTGTTTTTAGCTCCCATTGTGGAGAAACACCATCTATCTTCTCACGAAGTCTTTTTACGTGCACGTCAACTGTTCTTGAGTCACCATAATAATCAAAGCCCCATACCTCGTCAAGAAGTGCATCTCTTGTAAACACTCTGTTTGGATTAGCCGCAAGGTGATATAAAAGCTCCATTTCTTTAGGTGGTGTATCTATCTGTACTCCATCAACCTTAAGCTCATAATTAGTAAGATTGATAGAAAGCTTGTCCCAGTTAACCTCTTTTACGTTAGCAGCCTCGTTTGTGTTGGTTCTACGCAATACTGCGTGGATTCTTGCAACTATCTCTTTTGCTTCAAAAGGCTTAACAACATAGTCATCAGCACCAAGCTCCAGACCTAGCACCTTGTCAAAAACCTCACCCTTTGCTGTAAGCATAATAATAGGCACCTGTGATGTTTTTCTTATTTCTCTGCACACCTGCCAGCCGTCAAGCTCTGGTAGCATAATATCAAGCAACACAAGGTCTGGCTTTTCCTGCTCAAACAGCCTTAGTGCCTGATTACCATTGTTAGCAATTGCTGTTTCAAAGCCGTCTTTATCTATATATAATCGTAAAAGCTCGCAAATATTTGTATCGTCATCTACAATTAAAACCTTTTTCTTTTTGTTCATATAAACTGTCCTCCTAGTACCTCTTATACTCTATAATTATACCACAATAATTTTTTATTGTACATATTATATATTATTTACTTTTAAAAAGAATGAACAAAATAAAAACTAATCTAAAACAAATGCTAAATTTTGTTATAAGCTGTAAATATAATCTCAATTTTATGCCAAAGCCTGCTGTATAGCTTACACTAGCAGGCTTTGGGTAAGCTTTTACAAGCCTCTATATTTTTTACGTGTAGCCATACCACCCCTTATATGTCGTTGAGCCTTATTTATTTCCAGCACAGCCTTTACCTGTGTGTAAAGCTGTGGATTAACATATTTCAATCTTTCACTTACATCTTTATGTACTGTACTTTTGCTTACGCCAAACTTCTTAGCTGCACTGCGTACAGTAGCTTTGCTCTCTATAATATATTGACCTAACTCTACGGCTCGTTCTTCAACAATGCCCTTCATTAAAAAACCTCCAAATCCTCTGATATGTTCAATATATATGTAGGAAATGTTTTTTATAGTACATTGTCAAATAAAGGCTTGCTATTTTACAAAAGTGTACACTTTACATTATGGTAAAAAAGATGTAATATTAGGGTGTTAAACAAATAAATTCAGAAAACAAATGAGGGGTTATTATGAAGTTAAGTCACTCAGTAAGTGGAGCTGTCAGACAATTTTCATACTGGATTGCAAACGGAGAGGTGTTAAACGCAAAATATGCCGAACAAAGAGCAGCACAGTATATAAAACAGTGGTGTGTTAACGACTACAAAGCTGAACCTACTTTTGACGGCTCAGAAGAAATAGAATTATACTGATAACTTCAATTTATCTAATACCCAAAGAGGTGACATTATGAACGAAAAGGTTTTAGTTGGTATGAGTGGTGGTGTAGACAGCTCTGTGGCTGCTTTAATGCTTTTACAGCAGGGCTATAAGGCAGACGGTGCTACACTGCGACTTTTCAGCAATGACGATATAGGAATAAACGACAGCACACGCACCTGCTGTTCGCTTGACGATGTAGAGGACGCTCGCACCGTGTGCTACAAGCTTGGCATAGAGCATTATGTTTTTAATTTCGGCGACCAGTTTAAAAAATGTGTTATAGATAAATTCGCAGAAAGCTACAAGCTTGGTGAAACTCCTAACCCTTGTATAGACTGCAACAGATATATAAAATTCAGCAAAATGCTTGAGCGTGCAAAAATGCTTGATTACGACTACATCGCAACAGGGCATTATGTTCAGCGTGAGGTTGCACCAGACGGCAGAATACTTATAAAAAAGGCTGTAGACAGCACTAAAGACCAGACCTATGTGCTTTATGTGCTTACACAGGATATGCTAAGGCATACGCTTTTCCCTCTTGGTGGTATGACTAAGGAGGACTCAAGAAAAATCGCAGAGGAGCATAACCTTATAAACGCACGCAAGCCAGACAGTCAGGACATCTGCTTTATCAAAGACGGTGACTATGCTGGATTTTTAGAGAACACAATGGGTATAACCACACCACAGGGTGACTTTGTGTATAAGGACGGCACAGTTTTAGGCAGACACAAGGGTATAATTCATTATACTATCGGTCAGCGAAAGGGCTTGGGCATAAGCTATAAGCACCCTATTTTTGTACTTGATAAAAACCCTGACAATAACATTGTTACACTTGGCGAAAACACAGACCTGTTCACAAACAGACTTACAGCCACCGACCTTAACTGGATAGCCATAGACAAGCCTACATCAGACATAAAGGTTACAGCAAAAACACGCTACAGTCAAAAGGAGGCAACAGCTATAATTCACCCTATAAGCGAAGATAAGGTTGTTGTAGAATTTGAGCAAAATCAAAGAGCCATTACCAAAGGACAAGCTGTAGTGTTTTATGATGGTGAATATGTAGTTGGTGGTGGCACAATAAGATAAATAATACTAATACTAAATACCATTTAAAATGCAGAATCCTTTCGGCATATTTGCACTGCACTTCATACTGCGTCCTCGCAAGGCGACAACCTTGCGAGGACGCAGTATTTATTCAGCACAAAAGCTTCTCAAAAATCTTATCTACTTCTAAATACATAAATCGTATTCTCTTCCCTTTGTTTTATAACGTATTATCTCATTGTGCAATTTTAACTGTTTTTCTCAAAAGCGTTGACAAATTGTAGAAATATGCTACAATCAAATCAGTGAAGCAATAATAAAAAAACGATATCAAACAGACAATATTACTAGTCTAACATTAATCTTTTGATAAATTTGTACAATAAATTTTAGGAGGGGCAAAAAATGAAAAGATTAACTTCAATTTTATTATCAATTATTATGCTGTTAAGCGTTACAACCTCGGTTCCGTTAAGTGTATCAGCTGAAACAACCAATGTGGTTAAAAGTGGTGCTGAACACACATACACAGACCAATACGGCAAATGGACATACAAATTAACAGATGATGGTGCTGGTTGCATAATCACAAAGTACGATGAAAGTATGCTTGATATAGAAATACCAAGCTCAATAGACGATCTGCCTGTATTAGAAATAGAAAGCAACACTTTTAACTATTATCGCAAAATAACAAGTGTAAAAATACCATACAGTGTAACTAATATTGCCTTACGTACATTTCGAGATTGCGAAAATCTGACCAGTATAGAGGTTTCACCTGATAATCCTTGCTATTCCTCAATAGACGGTGTGCTGTTTAATAAAACACAGACTGAAATAATTCAATTTCCAGTAAACAAATTATCAGATAGCTATTCAAGTAGCTATGTAATCCCCGACAGCGTTATCACTGTTGGCGATAACGCATTTTATCATTGCAAAAATCTTACCAGTGTAACAATTCCAGACGGCGTCATTACTATTGGTGACGGGGCATTCTTGAGTTGTGATATAACCACCCTAGACCTTCCAGACAGCGTTATTACTATTGGTAATCATTCATTCGGTGAGTGTGACATAACAGCCTTAGAGCTACCAAACAGCGTTACCAGTATTGGTGATTATGCATTTGATGGTTGCACTGGTTTGACCGATATAGAAATCCCATATGGTGTAATCACAATCGGTGAGCGTGCATTTGATAACTGTACTAATCTTACCAGCATAAAATTCCCAAGCAGTGTTACAGCTTTAGGTGACCCCCTGTTTTATGCGTGCTATAACCTAACCAGCGTAGAGGTTTCTCCGGATAACCCTTACTACTCCTCAATAGACGGTGTACTTTTCGATAAAACACAATCCAAATTAATTTACTACCCTAGTGGAAAACCAGCTAGTAGCTATATTATACCAGGCAGTGTTACAGCCATTGGTGATTATGCATTTACTAATTGCACCAGCTTAACCAGTATGGCAATTCCAAGCAATGTTACAGCTATTGGTAATTATACCTTTTGGCGTTGCTATAATCTGACCAATGTTACAATGACAAATAGCGTTACCTATATTGGTATGTTTTCATTTTCCAAATGTCTTAGCCTTAGCAGTATAACGCTATCCAATAGCATTCATTGTATTTTGGGAAGCACATTTTACGATTGCATAAGTCTGACTGGTATAACACTACCAAGTGAGCTTATTTATATGTCAGGCGATGCATTTGAATATTGCCGTAACCTTACTGACATATATTTTCCGGGTAGTGAAAGCGAATGGAATGATATCAACATATTTGCGAAAGATTATTACTTAAATGACAAAACAATTCACTATAATTGCGAAAACTCAGTAGAAGGCAACATAACCAGAAGCACATACAAAGACCAGTAT
>JAXJJE010000185.1:0-6086 GCA_036298405.1 Acutalibacteraceae bacterium | reverse complement strand
ATTCATTATAACGCAAGAGGAAATGATTTTTACGAGAATCACTTATTTGCAGAGAGAATTGGCGACCAGTATCAAACATCTGCATTTAAAGATGAGATATTTGAAACTGTTTTTTTAGGCAGAGGTAAAGATGTACCAGCAAGTAAAGAAATTGAAAGCGGTGTATTAGTCTTAACACCTGAAACCCAGAAAAATGAGGAATCTGACTATAAACTTCTACGAGGAATGATAACTGCTTGTTTGGAAGATATTGAGTCTTTAAGTGGATTATCACTTGGCGAGGGAGATTTGTTTGGCAGGATTGCTTCTGTTCTTCAAAGACACAACGGACTTCTGTTTGCAAGATTAAGTTACGGAGAAGGCGAGGTTGTCGATAACTCTGAAAATCAAGAAGTGTCGTGGAAGTATCTTGTGAACTCAAAAGAAGATGAGATTGATTGGATAACAGTAAAAGGAACGCATATCCCGATAAAAGAAGGGGAAACAAAGGAAGAAGTAATAGAAAGATTTTTAAAAGACAAAAGAAAAGAAACACCTAAAAAGAAGGATGAGTCTGAAAAAAGAGAAACTATTGAAAGAGCGAAAAAGAACGAACAGAAAATCACCTCAGATATAAAAGAAATCACAAAATCTCTTGGCGGCAAAAATGCTGGGTTGGATTTCAGGCTTAAAACGAGTAAAAGTGCAATAAGAAAAGTAAAAGAAGTTATTTCAGAAAACATAGGTTTGGACAAGTTGAAAGACCCAGAAAATATGGCTTTGGGTGAGATGTGGGACTTGGTAAGATATACAGCAGTATTTACTCCAAAAGAATTAGTAAGTAAAGGTGGAGAATTTTTAAATAGTTTGAAGACAAAAGGATATAAAATATTTTCTATAAAAAATACTTGGCTAGATGATAAAAACCGATATAAAGGAATAAATGTGAAAATTGTATCTCCTGATGGACAAAAGATGGAGCTTCAATTTCATACAGAGAAAAATCTAGCAGTCAAAGAAAAAATGCACAAAGTCTATGAAGAATACAGAGAAGAAACGTCACAAGCAAAGAAAGAAAAACTTGATAAACAAATGGGTGAGATAGGAAAAGAATACGAGAAGGTTGATGGAATAACAGATTTTCCGACAAGTAGCTCGTATTCTGAAAAATTTAGAGAAAAAGGTATAATGAAAAAAGTTGATAGCTATAAAGGAAAAAAAGAAGGAACGTATGATTATAAAACAGGAGAAATGAAGACTTATTCAAGAGGATTCTCTGTAACTTTTCATCAAAATCAGCCAGATGAGAAAGGTAAATACAAAAGTCATTATGGACGATATACTGAAGACGAGTATGATAAGTTGACCCAAGAAATCAGCGAAAAATATAATGCAGACGTAAATATAGGTGTTTTTGATGACGAGCCAGAAGTAAGTTTTCACGTGGAAACGTTTAAAGACGCCTATAAATTGATGAAATTGTATAACCAAGCGTCAATCTGGAGCTGGCAAGCTGGAGATGTTATTGAAAACGAAGATTATGACGCAAAGAAAAACCCATTGAAAGGAGCATAAAATGAGTATTGTAGAAGAATTTTTGGAATTGAGAAAGAAGTGGAGTCACGCTTTTGAAGAAGATGATGAGGAAGCTTTTGAGGACTATATACAAAAAGGAAAAGAGCTTAAAAAGAAATTCACAGAAGATGACTGGAAAGAATTGATTTCTAAGACAAATAACAAACAAGCAAAAAAGATGTATGAAATGCAGATGAAAACGCTTGACATATAATAAAAAATCTGTTATAATATAATTGAAAGAAAGGGATATAGATAAAAGAGAGGACAAGATGAAAAACAATGGATATGATAAAAAGTACACCTATTATGACATATATGGTCTTTGTAGGGAAAAAGATGGAAAAACGGAAAGATATATAGAAGGCAAATGGGAAGAAGTCCCCAACTTTAACGCCAAGAAATATGTAGAAGAACATTTTATGGATTTCAATCTAGAAGCAGATTTAACAGAAGAACAGTATGAAATGCTTTTGTGATTTGACAAATTAAAATATATCATATATACTTCTCATAACAAGGGAGTATAATATGGCTGAGATTAAATTTGATAAAAGAAACTATCGCAAACATAATGATAGAAATAAAGAGTTAATTCGTAAATCTTTAAATGAGTGTGGTGCAGGTAGAAGTATCGTAATAGACAACAATAACGAAATAATCGCTGGTAACGGTATTTATGAACAAGCTCAAGAGTTGGGTATCAAAACTAAAATAATTGAAACCGATGGCTCTGAGCTTGTAGTCGTTAAAAGAACTGACTTATCCACAGATGACGAAAAAAGGAAAAAGTTAGCAGTTATGGATAACTCGACTTCTGATAGTTCTGAGTTTGACTTGGAATTACTGAAAGAAGATTTTGAAATCCCTGAACTGCAGGATTTCGGAATAGATATAGAAGAAATCGAAATAGAAGAAGAAAAGCATAAAGAAGAAAAAAACAAACAAGCTGAAGAATACATAAATGAAGCGACAAAAAAAGCGTGTGGAGAGATAGTCGAACAGTATGATAGGCTTGACGGGTTTTCTTTTATAACCAAACACACAGCAAAAATACAGTTTATAAAGTTTGTGTATTATGGGAAAGAATACGAAAGATATAATTCAATAGCTTTTCACCCATTACAATTTAAGACTTCTGGAGATAATGACTCTGCTTATAATGGGTTAAAAAGAGTTGCAGAAGGCGAAATTAATCCAGAAAGACTAAGATTTGTTACAGGTGATTCTCTAAAGAGTATATATGCAGGAAGCTTGGCGTTCTCTGGTTGTAAAATGCCACTAGACTTTCCTACGAGCCTAGCAAGAGATTTAATAGATGAGTTTGCAGAGCGTGGAAAAGTGTTAGACCCTTGCTCTGGCTGGGGTGGAAGATTGATAGGATTCTTAGCAAGTTCAGCCGTTGAATATCAAGGTGTAGACGCAAGTCCTAATCAAGTAAATGGAGATTTAGATATATATGAAACATTTAAGGACGTTGTCGATAAGAAAAAGAAAGTATCAATAGTTGTTTCCCCGTTTGAAAAATACGAAAACAAAGAGGACTATTATGATTTAGTATTGACATCTCCACCATATTTTGATAGAGAAAAATATCTGGGTGGTGAGCAATCGCATAACTACAGTAATTATGAAGTATGGAAAGAAAGCTTCTATAGTGTATTAATAGAAAAAGCATACAAATCCCTGAAAAAAAGGGGAATAATGTGTTTGCAAGTGGGAAGTCAGTATTATCCGTTGCTTAAAGATGGAAAGAAAATTGCAAAAGAAAAAGGCTTTAAGATAAAAGAAGTAAGAGCAACTGATATGAAGAACAACTTTAACCAAACAGAAGAAAAAGACGGAGAAGTTGTTTTGATATGTGAAAAATAATGGGGTGCGTATGTCAACAAAAGGACATAAGGTTAAATCCACACTTAACAGCACCCCACCTCTAGGAGTTTAAGAATGGCAGATTTAGAAAAACTAGAAAAAGAAGCTCTCAAGATACTAGAAAAGAAGTCAGATATATACTTTTTTCAAGACCTTGCTGATGAGCTAGGCTATTCAAGACAATGGTTATATGAACTAGGTCTTGACAAACTTGACACAATTAAAAGTGCATTACTGACAAACAAGCAAACAATAAAACGTGGTTTGCGAAACAAGTGGTATAAAAACGATAACCCGACAGTACAGGTGGCTCTATACAGACTTCTTGCAGATGAAGAAGAATTAAAAAGACTGAACACTAACTCAAAAATGGAAGTAACTGGAGCAAATGGAGAAGCTTTAATACCGACAATAAACATTTTACCTATAGAGGTAAAAAATGGCAACAGTTCAGATACCGAGTAAACTTTTATTCTTATTGAACGAAAACTGGCGATATAAAGTTGCGTATGGTGGACGAGGTGCGGCAAAAAGTTATGCGTTTGCTGATTCTTGTATAGTTAAAGCATTACAAAAACCTATAAGAATTCTGTGTGCCAGACAATTACAGACTTCTATTAAAGATTCAGTTCATAAGCTGATATGTGATAGAATTTCAGCTCTTAACCTGAATAACTATTTTTATATAACAAGAGATTCGATAAAATGTACTAATGGCTCTGAGTTTATATTTAAGGGAATACAGAACAATATTTCAGAAATTAAGTCTATGGAAGGTGTTTCTATTTGCTGGGTAGAAGAAGCTCAAGCAGTAAATGAGGACTCTTGGGAAACATTAATACCGACAATTCGTAAAGAAAACTCTGAAATATGGGTAAGTTTTAATCCTGACAGAGATGAAGATTCAACTTACCAAAGATTTGTTATAAATCCGCCAAGAGATTGTAAGACAGTTCTAATAAATTATACTGATAATCCGTGGTTTCCTGAAGTTCTGCGTAGAGAAATGGAATATTGTAAAGAAGTGGACTACGGAAAATATGAACACGTCTGGCTAGGAAAAACCGTCATTAATACAGAAGCTCAAGTCTATCACGATAAATTTGAAATGAAAGACTTTGAAACACCAGAAAATGCTGAGTTTTACTTTGGGGCGGACTGGGGATTTGCAAACGACCCGACAGCAATTACAAGATGTTTTATCAAAGACCAATGTTTATATATTGACTATGAAGCTGGCGGAGTTGGAATAGAGTTTGAAGAATTACCAAAGTTGTTTGAGTCAATTCCTGACGTTCATAAGTGGCAAATAAGGGCTGATAACGCCAGACCAGAAACAATTTCTTATGTTAAAAGACAGGGTTTTAATATTGTTGCTTGTCCAAAATGGAAAGGTAGTGTAGAAGACGGAGTTGAATATATAAGAAGTTTTAGACGAATTTATGTCCATACACGTTGTCCTAATACATACAATGAGTTCAAGTTCTATTCATACAAGCAAGACAGAAACACAGGTCAGATTTTACCTATAATCTTGGATAAAGATAATCACTACTTGGACAGTTTAAGATATGGATTAAACCCATATATCCAGAAAAATGTATCAATTTTAGATGTTTTATAAAAAAGATTTATTTATTTTCAATACTTTATAAGAAAAATGCAAAAAAATAACAAAAATTGTTAAAAAGACTATTGACATATTAAATATTTTAATATATAATATAAATGTAAGTTGAGTTAATGATGATGAAAGGACAAAGAAATGGAAAGAAAAGAAGCTGGAAAATTGATTCGCAAGTTGCTAAAAGAGAACGGAATCAAGGCTACATATAAAACGGAGTCAAGTTATACATTTGATTTTGTTATTTGGATTAATGGAAAAGATGAGGATTATGAGAGGGTTGCAGAATTGGTAAGAAAGGCAAACCTTGTTTATTCTGACCCAGAAAATGATGTGATGACAGACTATTGGGGTTCTCATAATTCTTTAGTTTTGTTTAACGGACGTGGTTGTTAATTTTAATTGAAAGGACAAGATGATGTTTAGGTTTATTGATTTATTTCCTGTTGAAAAAGCTCTGTATCAAGAGAAAGTCGGGACAAGAACCTATTGGGTGTTTGAAGGAGATGGAAAATATCCTTTCACCACATTAATTTCTTCAAAGGTAGGAAATAAAGATGGTGGCTATTATGGATGGCAAACAAAAGAAAAAGCCATTAATTATATAAAAGAAAAAGTTGAGGAAGCAAAAAAATCTCTTCAAAGAAGGGCAGAAAGAAAAAAAGAAGGAAATGACTTAGCTATTAAGAAGTTTAACGAAATTCAAATTGGAGAAATTTATGTCTCTTCGTGGGGATATGAGGCTCAATGGTGGGAGTTCTACCAAGTTGTAGATAAAAAGAATGGCTGGGTATATTTACAAAAACTAGGAAAAGATGTTAGTTATGAAAATACAAGCTATGGCTACTGTTCTGAGGGTTGTGTAAAACCAAATCAATCTAAAGACGGAGAGATATTCAAAAGGAAGGTTTCCCAGTATGGTTTTAAGGCGATTCCTCATTTCAATAAGGAAAGCATAAACAACCGGGCCAACATCTACCTTCAGATGGCCATTGATATCTGGGATCCGGATGCAATCAAGGAACTGGCCGGTGGT
>JAXJJE010000184.1:0-6676 GCA_036298405.1 Acutalibacteraceae bacterium | reverse complement strand
ACAGAGGGAATTTGTATGGGCCAGAGAGATAATTTAAGAAATATAGCTATAATAGCTCATGTTGACCACGGTAAAACAACATTGGTTGACCAGCTTTTACATCAGAGTGGTATTTTCAGAGCAAATGAGGCTGTAGAAGAGCGTGTAATGGACTCTAACGACCTTGAGCGTGAGCGTGGTATTACTATTCTTTCTAAGAATACAGCAGTTATGTACAATGACACTAAAATTAATATTGTAGATACACCAGGTCACGCTGATTTTGGTGGCGAGGTTGAGCGTATTCTTATGATGGTAGACGGCGTTTTGCTGTTGGTTGATGCTTTCGAGGGTTGTATGCCACAGACTCGTTTTGTACTAAAAAAGGCTCTTGGTTTAGGCAAAAAGCCTATAGTTGTTGTAAATAAAATAGACCGTCCGGGTGCAAGACCTCAAGAGGTTGTTGACGAGGTTCTTGATTTGTTTATCGACCTTGGTGCAGACGATGACCAGCTTGAATTTCCTGTTGTTTATGCTTCAGGTAGAGATGGCTATGCTTCACTAGATCCTTTCGAAATGGGTACAGATATGAAGCCTTTGTTCGAAACAATCATAAACGAGGTTCAGCCACCAAAGGGTGATTTAGATGGCCCTATGCAGATTTTATTCTCAAATATAGATTATGATGATTATGTAGGTAGAATAGGTATAGGCAGAGTAGAGCGTGGTACAGTTAAGAATGGTCAGACTGCTGTTCTTTGTACAAGAGAGGGCACTACAAGAAGCGTTAAGATTGCAAAGCTTTATCAGTTTGAGGGCCTGAAAAGAGTAGAAACAGAAACAGCTCAGCTTGGTGATATTGTATGTGTATCAGGTATTACAGACCTTAACATAGGCGAAACAGCCTGTGCACCAGACGCACCAGAGGCTCTACCATTTGTAAAGATTGACGAGCCTACAGTTTCTATGATGTTTATGGTAAATAATTCACCATTTGCAGGTAAAGAGGGTAAATATGTAACCTCAAGAAATATTCGTGACAGACTATTTAAAGAGGTAGAAACAAATGTTGCAATGCGTGTAGAAGAAACAGACTCAGCCGATACCTTCAGAGTATCTGGCAGAGGCGAGCTACATCTTTCTGTATTGATTGAAACAATGCGTAGACAAAATTACGAATTTCAGGTTTCTCGTCCTACTGTTATCTTTAAAGAGATTGACGGTAAAAAATGCGAGCCTATAGAAATGCTTATTATAGAGGTGCCATCAGAATATGTTGGTGCTGTAATCGAAAAGCTGGGTTCTCGTAAGGCAGAGCTTGTAGATATGGGCACAAGGGAATCTGGCATTACACATATAGAATTCCGTATTCCAGCCAGAGGCTTAATGGGATACCGTAGCGAGTTTTTAACAGATACAAATGGTAACGGTATTATGAACCACGTATTTGACAGCTACGAGCCATATAAGGGCGAAATTATAAGCCGACATCAGGGCTCACTTGTAGCACACGAAACAGGTGATACTACTAACTATGGCTTATTTGCTGCACAGGACCGAGGCAGATTATTCCTTGGTGCAGGTGTGCCTGTATACGAGGGTATGATAGTTGGTGCAAGCCCTAAAAATGAAGATATTACAGTAAATGTATGTAAGAAAAAGCATATCACAAATACAAGAGCCTCTGGCTCTGATGACGCTTTAAAGCTTACACCTTGCTCACCTCTTAGCCTAGAGCAATCACTAGAGTTTATCGCTGATGATGAGCTTGTAGAGGTTACACCAAAGAATATTCGTCTAAGAAAGAAGATACTAAGCAAAGAGCTTAGAATGAAGCAGGCAAGCAAGAAAAAATAATATAACCAGTTTATTTCAGCTTTCATAAATTAAGGATGGTTTTAGTGGATTTTGTAATTTTAGACCTTGAATGGAACGGGTCTTATAGTAAGAAGCTTAAAGGATATATAAACGAAATATTTGAATTTGGTGCAGTGCGTGTCAATAGCGATATGCAGGTTGTAGACACCTTTTCTATGCTTATAAAGCCACAAATCGGTAAAAAAATATCTAGCAGGGTAAAAGAGCTTACTCACATTGATACCGACGAGCTATCAAACACAACTAATACATACAATCATGTTATAAAGGAGTTCAGCGTATTTGCAAAGGACGCTGTAATTTTAACATGGGGTATTACCGATATTCATACTCTTATAGTTAATAACGAATACTATAATAAAACCAAGAAGCTTTCGTTTTTAAATCAATATATAAATTTGCAAAGCTATTGCCAGAATTGTATGGATAGGGAAGACCCTTCTAAGCAAATGGGGCTTTCTACAGCAGCAGAAATTTTAGGCATAGAATTTGGTGATGATAATCTTCACCGTGCATTAGATGACAGCATATTGTCTTATAAGTGCTTTGCTAAGCTATATGATGAAGCTAAGGTTAAAAGATTTATAAGAGAAGCCAACAACGATTTTTACAATCGTATATGCTTTAGAAACGTAGCAATTACTGATTTTAGCAACCCACTTATAGATAAAAAGCAGTTTTATTCTGTATGCCCGCAATGTGGCAGAAAGGGCAGACGCTTAACAAAATGGCACGTAAAAAACAAGGGCTTTCGCTCCACCTTCCACTGCGACTACTGCAATTTAAAATTCAATGGTAAGGTTGTATTCAAGCTGAAATACGAGGGTGTAGAGGTTAAGCATGGCTCAAACATTTATGTGGAGCCAGAAAAAAGAATAGCTGAAAAAAATAATATATAGCAGAAAAATAGTCCCGATTTTCAGTAAGAAAATCGGGACTATAATATTATGTATTAAACTTTAAATCAACCAAAAACGTTGTTAAATGGCTGGTCAGCATAAATTCTCTCGATTGCTCTTGCAAATGTAGGAGCAACAGGTAGAACTGTAAACTTGTCAATTAGCTTTTCACCCTCAACAGGTACAGTATCAAGTAAAACAACCTCAGAGATAACACTGCTCTGAATTCTCTCGATAGCTGGACCAGATAGAACAGCGTGTGTAGCACAAGCTGTAACGCTCTTAGCACCACCCTTTTCAATTAATGCAGCAGCAGCGTTGCATAGTGTACCAGCTGTGTCGATCATATCGTCAACAAGAATAACCTTCTTGCCACTTACATCACCTATAATGTTCATAACTTCAGAAACATTAGCCTTCTGTCTTCTCTTATCAACAATTGCAAGACCACAGCCAATTTTATTAGCGAAGTTTCTTGCACGTGTAACTGAACCAAGGTCAGGAGAAACAACAATATAATCGTCCTGCTCGTTGCCTACCATAGCCTTTAGGTGGTCAGCTAGTAGTGGTGCACCTAGTAGGTGGTCTACAGGAATGTTGAAGAAGCCCTGAATCTGGTTAGCGTGTAAATCCATTGTAAGAAGTCTGTCAGCACCTGCAGTTGTAATAAGGTCAGCTACAAGCTTAGCTGAGATTGGATCTCTTGGCTTTGCTTTTCTGTCTTGTCTTGCATAACCGAAGTATGGCATAACTGCTGTAATTCTTGCAGCAGATGCTCTCTTCATAGCATCAATCATAATAAGCAATTCCATAAGGTTGTCGTTTACAGGGTCACAGGTTGACTGCACAATAAAACATTCAGAACCACGAACAGACTCGTTAAGAGATACTGCGATTTCGCCGTCACTAAATGTTTTACACTCTGACTTACCTAAAGGTAAACCTAAACCGTCAGCAATTCCCTGTGCAACGGTTACATTTGAGCTACCTGCAAAAATCTTAATGTCCTTACCGTGAAAATTCATTTGAAAAATCCTCCTATATCTTAGCTACACATAGTGTAATAATAAATTTACTGTATTAATTAATACGGATATTTACCGTACTTATTTTGTGCAATGGTGTTTAAATCTGCAAGCTGAGCAGGATCGTTTGCACCCAGTACTGTGTCTGCTGATTCAGCAGTAAAAGCACCTACTGCTTTACCATTTGCTAAAAGAAGCTTTAAAGCATCTGGTAAATAATATTCCTTGGCAGCGTTATTAGCCTGAATATTATCAAGTACGCTTAGCAAATCAGCTGTGTTAAACCAGAAGCCACCAGAGTTAACCTCGTTAATAGCAAGTGTTTCTTCATCTGCGTCCTTTTGCTCTACAATAGATTTTAGCGAACCGTCATCAGCTCTTACTATTCTACCATATCCTGTAGGATTTTCAACCCTTGCAGAAATAACTGTAGCACTGCTGTTTGTTTCAGTATGCTGGTTGTATGCATCGCTTATAGTTTTGCTATCCATAAATGGTGCATCACCGTTCAATATTATAACATCTCCATCGTTTTCAAGCAAGAAGCTTTTAGCCATCATAACTGCGTGGCCAGTGCCAAGTCTTTCTGCCTGATAAACAGAATTAACAGTATAATCAAGTGTTGCAATATATTCTTCAATACATTCTTTTTTATAGCCTTTAACTACACATATGTTGTCAACGCCACTTTTTCTAAGTGCATCAATAACCCATTGTAGCATAGGCTTATCCATAACCTCAGACAAAGTTTTTGGTTTGTCTGATTTCATTCTCTTGCCTTCTCCACCGGCAAGAATTACAGCACATTTATTTGCCATAGCTATTATCCTCCGATTTTTATGTAACGCTATAACTTGATTTAGAAAATTAAACAATCATAATAACATATATTACAATCATTTTATATTCAAGCATAAAATCCCATTCAAAATTTTATACTTATATATTATCTCATAGATAGAAATTTTTTCAACCCCTTTTAACCTAAAAAATACAAATTTATTGATTTTAACAGTAAATTTTTCTTTTATTAATGAATAATTAGTTTGTTTTTGCTTTTAATTATCAGATTGTTATAAAAAATTGAAAATCTTATATGAAAATAAAGAAAAGGTATGGAAATTTATAAAAACATTTGTTATAATAACTACTAGACTTATATATAAAGTCAGCAAATTATGCACTGCTATATGCAGTGATGAATTAATTTTTTCAGGAGGTATCTATTCCAATGAGCCAAAAGTATGTTTATCTTTTCTCTGAGGGTAATGAAACAATGAGAGAGCTTCTTGGTGGTAAGGGTGCTAACCTAGCTGGTATGACAGCTCTAGGTATGCCAGTTCCACAGGGCTTTACTGTTTCAACAGAAGCTTGTACTCGTTACTACGAGGACGGCAAAAAAATCGCTAGCGACATCGAGGAGCAGATTTATGCTGCACTAGCTGAAGTTGAGAAAATCAACGAGAAGAAGTTCGGTGACGCTAAGAATCCACTTCTAGTATCTGTTCGTTCAGGTGCAAGAGCTTCAATGCCAGGTATGATGGACACAATCCTAAACCTAGGTTTGAATGACGAGGTTGTTGCTGGTCTTATCGCTGGTAACCCAGACCCTAAGTTTGAGAGATTCGTATACGACTCATATCGTCGTTTTATCCAGATGTTCTCAGACGTTGTTATGGAAATTTCAAAGAAGCGTTTTGAGGTTATCATCGACGAGTTAAAAGAGCAGAAGGGCGTTAAGGACGATATCGAGCTTGATGCTGAAGATATGAAGAAGCTTGTAGTTCTATTTAAGGATTACTACAAGGAGCAGAAGGGTGAGGACTTCCCAGTTGATCCTAAGGCACAGCTAATGGCTGCTGTTAAGGCTGTATTCCGTTCATGGGACAACCCTCGTGCTAATGTTTACAGAAGAATGAACGATATTCCATATTCATGGGGTACTGCTGTAAACGTACAGCCAATGGTATTTGGTAACCTAAATGAGAACTCAGGTACAGGTGTTGCATTTACTCGTGACCCTGCTACAGGTGAGAAGGCTCTATTTGGTGAGTACCTAATCAACGCTCAGGGTGAGGACGTTGTTGCTGGTGTTAGAACTCCAAGCACAATCGACAAGCTAGCTGAGGAAATGCCAGAGGTTTACAACCAGTTTGTTGAAATCGCTAACAAGCTAGAGAATCACTATAGAGATATGCAGGATATGGAGTTTACAATCGAGAATGGTAAGCTTTATATGCTACAGACAAGAAACGGTAAGAGAACAGCTGCTGCTGCTCTAAAGATTGCTGTTGACCTAGTTGACGAGGGTATGATCACAGAGGAAGAGGCTGTACTAAGAGTTGAGCCAAAGCAGCTTGACGCTCTACTACACCCACAGTTTGATGCTGCTGCTCTAAAGAAGGCTACTCCAATCGGTAAGGGTCTTGCTGCTTCTCCAGGTGCTGCTTGCGGTAAGGTTGTATTTACAGCTGAAGACGCTAAAGAGTGGGCTGAGAACGGTGACAAGGTTGTTCTTGTAAGACTAGAAACATCACCAGAGGATATCGAGGGTATGAACGCTGCTGAGGGTATCCTAACAGTTCGTGGTGGTATGACATCTCACGCTGCCGTTGTTGCACGTGGTATGGGTACTTGCTGCGTATCTGGTTGTGGCGAAATCACAATCAACGAGGCTGCTAAGCAGTTTACTCTTGGTGGTATGACAATCAAAGAGGGCGACTACATTTCTCTAAACGGTTCAACAGGTGACATCTACGGTGAGGCTGTTGCTACAGCTGAGGCTGCTATCGTTGGTGACTTCGATAGATTTATGAGCTGGGCTGACGCTGCTAGAACACTAAAGGTTAGAACAAACGCTGATAACCCAAGAGATACAGCTCAGGCTGTTAAGTT
>JAXJJE010000183.1:0-2983 GCA_036298405.1 Acutalibacteraceae bacterium | reverse complement strand
CATAAAATTGGAATTTATCATGTCAGGCAATAAATCATAATTGCTTGCTGAACATTGAGCAGGTACTTTTTAAAATCATATCCGACAAAATAATCCGAATCTATCACATCAGCAGAAACTTCTTCTCCACGATAAAAAGGTGGGCAAGGATTGAGAATTGCACCCTCGTTTGCTTTCTGCATAACATCAATTGTTACCTGAAATTCTTTAAAATCTTTAAGCATAGCTGACGGCAAAGAATCTGTACAAACAATATCTTTTCCTATAACTGCATCAAAAATATTGTTATGAGATACTAACGAGCTGATTTCATAACCTTTCGGGCAACATTGCTCCAACTCAAAGCCCATAACATCCGATGCTTCTTTCCAGGCTAAACCTATGTTGGATTTTCTACCACAAAACAAAAACTTGTCCTTAAAAAAATCCTTTCGTATTTTAGAAAGAGAATACATATCTGTAAGCACTTCGCAAGGATGGTTTACATCTGTCATTGCGTTAATTACAGGCACAGACAAGTAAGTTGCCATTTCATCAATCACACGAATATTTTTATGTCTGACAACAACTACATCTGCCCAATTATTCAGATAACCACAAACATCTTTCAAACTTTCTTTTTTATCAAGGGTTTCTGACGGAAACAGGATAGGTTGTCCACCTAACAGGTATATACCTTTTTCAAAGGTTACTCGTGTGCGAATACTCGAATTCGGAAAAAACAAAACAACACTTTTTCCTTTTAAAACATCTATATATTTACCTTGTTGAACTTCATCGGCTATTCTAAAAATATCATAAATATCAGTTTTTTGATAATCGGTCAACCTCAAAAAGTTTTTCACCTGTATTCAACTCCATAAATTCAAGTTCATTGAGATGATTATATCACATCAAATTTTAAATCTCAACAACTCACCACAAACCAAAAATAAACACCTATCAATTTAGAGCAGTTCAAACGATAGATGTTTACCAAAGGTGTTATTCTGTTTTAATTCAATACCAAAGATTTTATTTATGGTTTTGTATCATCCTGTAAAATTTTATCAATGATAACAAGAGATGTGTCAGGCTCTTCAAATATTGGGCTGTGTGCTGAATTTTCAAAGGTATAAAATTCTTTTTTAGGAGCATTGATATATTCGTAATACTCATATTGCAAATCATAGCAACAGGTATAGTCATACTTTCCTGCTATAAAGTAAATAGGAATCTGCACATTCGATACCTCATTAAAGGCATTAAAATTAATCGAGTCCTGTACTACAGGGAATTGCATTGAAAACGCCTTGCCTTTCCATATGTTTATTCGCTCTTGCCATGTATAGGCTTTGCACCTTAAGCTTGGGAAGAAAATCCCCTTGATTACAGACTCCATATCTCTTGTTGTGCCAACTCCCAGCCCGTGCATAGCTGTATCACGAAGAGAAGATGAGAAATATTTTTCATACATTTCATCAGATTCTCTTATCGGGCAGTTATTGAATTTTTTAACCATCTTTCTGTTGCCAGCTTGCTCATATTGAGCTTTCATATAATCATAGGCTCTATACTCAGATTCTCTCTGATTACATACCTGAGCCATTGCTATGTATGAGCAATAATAATCCGGGTATAGCTGTATTGTTTTAAGAGCGATATAGCTGCCAAAGGAATGACCCATAATATATATTTTTTCTTTTTCAAATCTTTCTGATAAGTAGTCTGTAACTGCTATGACATCTGACACATACCTTTCGGTTGTCATCTCCTCTGCTTTGATTCCAGAATTATATGACAAGCCTGTACCCCTGTATTCCAAATAGCAAACTACAAATTTATCTGCTAGTTTTGATGGATACATATCCTCAAGTAAATACTCTGGAATTCCTGGTCCACCTCCACAAACCAACAAAACAGGGTTATTGATATTCTTCGCCATAATAATCATACCCAGCTCATCGCCGTCAACATCTAAGTAACATTTTTCAGATACACTGTTTGCTAAAATTTTTCCGTTATCATCATAAAAGCAAGGAATCTCTCCTTTACTTGGTGGAAAAACAATTACAACAAATAGTAACAATAATACAATCAATACCGTAAGACCTATTATCATTTTATGCACTCGCTTTCTTTTCATTATAAATTCCCCTACTCGACTAATATTTTATCTAAAACATCTTCCCATTCAAAATCCTTATTGATGCCTTTCATTGAAGCGATAGATGCTATACCGTGCACCTTAGCCCACATTGCAATAACACCATACTTAATTCTCTCGTCGCTCATTCCTATATTTTTATATATCTGATATGCTTTTTCTTTATAGTATCGAAAAGGCTCAAACTCATTTGAATTTAAATTATCGGTTAAATCTATATTTAAACAGGATTGATTAAATATAAACGAATAGTATTCAGGGTAACTGACAAAAAATCTGATATATGCAACACCCATATTAAATATAGCTTGTGGTGAGTTACTATCCTCTGTGCTTTCATAGGCATTTTTTAAGCATAGTGTTAATTGCTCTGTTACAAAGTTTTGTATTGCGATTAATAACTCTTCTTTATTCTTAAAATGACTATATGGAGCAGCCTCACTGACATTACATACCTGTGCCAATTTTCTTAAAGAAAGTTTTTTAATCCCCTCTTCCTGTATCATACGCAAGCCTGCCTTTATCAGCTGGGTTTTTAAATCTCCATGATGATATCTCTTCTCCATTTTCATCTCCCCCTATCTTAACAGTGTTAAGATTATCATACAGCTACCTTTTTGTCAAGATTATTCTTATAGTAATAATCCAAAATATAACCACACATCAAAATAAAATTGATATGTGGTTACTGATTATGTTAAACTCAATGTATTTTTACAAATTAGTTTTCCGTATTAATTTTTAACAGCTTGTGTAATAAACTGCTCTATTTCGCTATTAACCTGCTGTGGGTTATCTCCATTAGAGAAATGTGAAGCATTTTTGATAATATGTAAT
>JAXJJE010000182.1:0-11203 GCA_036298405.1 Acutalibacteraceae bacterium | reverse complement strand
ATCTTCAGGAGCTGAAATTTTACTTACTGCGTCTGTATACATATTCTTTTTCATAGACTTATTCTCCTTCGTCAAGTATTTTTTTAAGCTTTTTTCGTGCACGCTGTAGCTGTGCACTTATTGTATTTTTGCTTTTACCTAATATATCTGCTATTTCTGGTATTGTGTATTCCTCGTAATAGTAAAGATAAATAACATTTCTGTAGTTTTTGGGCAGTTTATACAGCTCGTCTAAAACCATATCGGTCTCTGGTGCTATCAAATTACTGTGTTCATCAATCGACTCTGTACGACTTTGCCAAACAGATTTGTTAAAATTATTGCATTTATTAATTGTAACCCTAATCAGCCAGTTTTTGATATGTAGCTCATCAAAAAGTGGTGCGTTTTTTGTAAGCAACGCCATACAAACCTCTTGGAATATATCCTGTGCATCGTTAGGATTTTTAACATTTTGAACGGCAATACGATAAACCATATCGGCGTGCTGTTTAATTATTTCTTCTGCTCTTTCCTTGGTACCTTGGATTTCTTTCACTGCTCTCCCCCCTTCATATATAATACATTTCAGAACATATAATATCGTGCATACTCATAATTTTTATTTTTAATAAATCATACTTTTCTATATTCATTTATACTTGTTGCAAATTTACACAAATAATGGTATAATCTGCTTGAATAATATAGCTGTTTTATATTAATTCATTAAGACAAAACAGCCATATAGCTAACAGGAGGTTAATTTATGAAACAGGAATCTGACAACAATTATAACAACAATTTTGATAACGATATTTTATCTAACTGGGGTAACTCTTACAATAATTCAACATCAAACAGTCAAAGCACACCAAATCAATATGGCAATAGCTACAACAATACACCACCTAATCAATATAGCCCTAATCAATATTACAATGCTTACAGCAATAATGCAATGCCTAACCAATATGGTAATGCCTATGGCAATAACGCCATTCCTAATCAGTATGGTAACACTTACGGCAATAATCCTATGTCTGGGCAGTATTATAACGGTATGCCTCAATTTAATGGCGAACAATATCAGCAACCAAAGAAAAAGAAAAAAATCTGGCTTATAATATTGCTGGCTGTGGTTCTTCCTATTGTTTTAATATCTGGCTGTACAGCTGCAATTTTTGGTATTGTTTTCGCTGCACTTGACGAGGTAAAGGACAGCGAAGAATATAAATTAGCTTATTCCTATGTAGTTAAAAGCGAATTTTTTGATAAGCTCGATGTTGACGAGTCAGAAATAAAATTCACAGGCTACCATTCAACTGTTTCGGCTGGTTCTGCACATAGCTCTAAAAAATCATTTGACTTCACTGTAGACGGCTGTAGCCTTACAGTAGTATGCCATCAGGCTTCAGAGGAAGAATGGATTGTGTGTGATGAATGTACAAAATTCGAATGATAATAGCTTTATACTTTGATTTTATTAAATGTAAATTAAATATATTAAAAAATAACAGGGTTTGTCTTACTGATAACTTATCAATAAGACAAACCCTTTAAATGCATTTTACCATCTGTAAAATGCAACTTACCAATAATCGGTTGAATTGTTTTTGCCGATATGATAAATTAAAATCACAGAAAGGGTGAACGAAAAATGAAGCTAAATATTTTTAAGTGTTCAGAAGCCACCGAGGCTGAAATAACACTTAAATACTCTGAAGAAACACCTCAGATAGAAAATCTTATTGATACACTGCGAATATTTTGCAGGTCAATTCAGGCAGAAAAGGACGGTAGCAGTCATACTATAACGCTTGATGAGGTTTTTTATATAGAGAGCGTAGACGAAAAATGCTACATATACACTAAAACCGATGTATACGACTGTAAGCATAAGCTTTATACACTTGAAGAAATGCTTGAGGATACTTCATTTATACGAATAAGCAAAAGCTGTATTCTTAATATAGCAAAACTGAAAAGTGTACGCCCTTTTATTAACGGAAAATTTGAGGCTACAATGCAAAACGACGAAAAAATTATTATCAATCGCCATTATGTTTCAGCCTTTAAGAAAAAGTTCGGTGTTTAAGGGGGGGAAGAATTATGCTTAAAAATATAAAGAAGTTTTTTATTCTTGATTGTATTGTGTTTACCATTCTTTCATTTGTTTTGAATATGTTTTTTATTATTACAGGTAATATGCAGGAAATGAACAGAGCTGGTTACGTTACAACCACTCTGCAATATCTTTCAGTCACAACAATAATATGCATATTGTTTTTTATTTTTCAAAAAATCATTTCTAAAGATGAAATGTACAGCCACATTACAGCAT
Source organism: Acutalibacteraceae bacterium (assembly GCA_036298405.1). GTDB lineage: Bacteria > Bacillota > Clostridia > Oscillospirales > Acutalibacteraceae > CAG-964. The sequence continues at coordinate 8,880 of JAXJJE010000182.1, read as the reverse complement.
TGCTGATTGTAATAGCAAGCGTTTTCGGCTTAGGTGGTGGTGTATATAAGTGGTTCCCGATTTTATCGTGGTGGTCGCTGGGAGCATTGGCAGTTATATTTATAGTTTATTTTTCAGTTTATTTTTTAATGTTCACAAAAAATATAGACGCAACTAATCAGATAAACAAACAGCTTAAAGAAATGCAGGGGGCACAAAATGAGTAAAATTGTAGAGGTTAAATCGCTTATAAAGTCATACAAGGATGTAAAGGCAGTTAAGGGCATTGATTTTTATGTAGAGGAAGGCAAGCTGTTTGCTTTTCTTGGCCCTAATGGTGCAGGTAAAAGTACTACTATTGATATGATATGCACCTATTTAAAGCCAGACAGTGGCGAAATTATTGTTGATGGCTGTACTGTTGGCAAAAACGATGACGAAATACGCAGAAAAATAGGTATTGTATTTCAGGACAGTGTGCTTGACCCTATTTTAACAGTAAGAGAAAATATAACATTGCGTGGCAGCTTTTATGGCCTGAAGGGTAAAAAGCTTACTAAGGCAGTTGAGGACGCTTGCGAGGTTGTAAGTATAACAGAATTTATGGACAGACCATACGGAAAACTTTCGGGTGGTCAACGCAGACGAGCTGACATTGCAAGAGCACTTGTAAACACACCTAAGATTTTATTCCTTGATGAGCCAACAACTGGTCTTGACCCACAGACAAGACAGAATGTGTGGGAAACAATAGCAAAGCTACAACGAGAAAACAACATGACTGTTTTTCTTACAACTCATTACATGGAGGAGGCTGCCGAGGCTGACTATGTAATTGTTATAGACAACGGCACACTTGCAGCCAAGGGTACACCGGCACAGCTTAAAGAAAAGTATGCAAAAAACACATTACGTATAGTACCACACAACAGTAAAAAGCTTACCGATTATTTTAACTCAAATAAAATTGAATTTACAAATACAGCAGATGTATTTATAGTTACAATCACAAATACAACAGACGCACTTAAAATTGTTGACAGTGTGCGTGATAATATTGAAAGCCTAGAGATTGTCAAGGGCACAATGGATGATGCATTTATAGGAATTACAGGAAAGGAAATAAGAGTATGAGTGGTTTAATTTCAAGAAATTTAAAAATATTTTTCAGAGATAAGGGAGCTGTTATATTCTCACTTTTGGGTGTGCTTATAGTTGCCGGACTCAACATACTTTTCTTAGGCGATGCCTACACCGATTCGCTGGCTGACTTTGAGGGTGCCAAAAATATTGTAAGCAGTTGGGTTATGTCTGGTTTGCTTGCTATAACATCTGTTACAACTACAATGGGTGCATTCGGTACTATGGTACAGGATAAGGAAAGAAAAATCTTCAAGGATTTTTACTGTGCCCCTATTTCAAGAAGCAGTATTACATTAAGCTATATTATAAGCTCTGCTATTGTTGGTCTTATTATGACTGGCATTGTGCTTATAATCGCTGTTGTTTATCTGACTGCTAACGAAGCCATTACATTATCTGCTACAATGTTTATCAAGCTTATAGCAACAGGCGTTTTAACAGCTCTTTCAAATACAGCAATGGTTTTATTCCTTGTATCACTTGTAAACAGCTCAAAGGCTAACGGTGCATTAAGTGGTGTTATATCTGCTTTAATCGGCTTTGTAACAGGTATTTATCTGCCTATAGGTAATCTTCCTGAGGGTGTACAGTATGTAGTTAAGTGCTTCCCTACATCTCATAGTGCTGTGCTGTTCAGACAGATACTTATGGGCGATATGAAGGACAGCGTTGCAAAATTCCCACCACAGGCTCAGACTGAGGCTCTTAACGGTGTAAAGGAAGCTATGGGTGTAGTTTTCAAATTTGGAGAAACAGAGTGTACATCATTCGCCAGTGTTATGGTTCTTGTTGCAACATTGGTAATATTCTCAGCACTTTCAGTTATTGTATTGAGGAAAAAGAAGAATGGTTAAATTTTAATAGAAATAAGCTTATAAAAAATACTTGATTCAAATGATAAAGGTCATTGCGATAATTGCAATGACCTTAAACTATATTATATGGTAGATTTCACAATTATTATTCATAACGCAAAAAACCGTCGGCAATGCCGACGATTTTAAATTACTAATTAATATCAGTCACTAGTATATGGTAGTAAAGCAATGTGTCTTGCTCTCTTAATAGCAACTGTTAGCTCACGCTGGTGATGTGCACAAGTACCTGTTAGTCTTCTTGGAAGAATCTTTCCTCTCTCAGAAACATAACGGCGAAGTCTTGCAACATCCTTATAGTCGATGTTCTCAACCTTATCTACGCAGAAAGCACAAACCTTTCTACGACCCTTACGGCCAGCACGGCGGTTATCCTTCTCTGGTCTCTCAGCCATGTCTATCGCTCCTTTATATAGTCTACAGTTAATAACTGCGTTAGTTTAAATTAGAATGGTAAATCATCATCGCCAGGAAGCTCTTCAAAATCCTCTGGCATACCACTTGTATAAGTATGAGCTGTATTAGCCTGTACAGGTGGCTCCTGTGGTGTTGGTATACCGTAGTTACCATAGCTACCACTTGATGACTTCTCTCTTCTGTCGCCTGTGAAGTATACATTATCAGCTACAACCTCAGTAACATAACGGTTGTTACCGTCTCTGTCCTGATATGATCTTGTCTGTAATGAACCCTCTACAGCAATTAGCTGTCCCTTAGCAAAATACTTGCAAACAAACTCTGCAGTCTGACGCCAAGCAACAATATTGATAAAATCCGTCTGTCGCTCTGTACCCTGCTTTACATAGTTGCGATCTACAGCAACCGAAAAGCTCGAAACAGAAACACCTGTGCCAGTTGTTTTTAACTCTGGCTCAGCTACTAAACGACCCATAATAATAACTCTATTCAACATAATATATCATCTCTCCACTACGCTAAAATCTATTCAATAATTTCTTCTGCTTACAAATTACTCCTCATCCTTTTTGATGATAAGTGTTCTTAGAACGCCGTCTGTAATCTTGTAGCGTCTGTCAAGCTCAGCTGGGAAATCAGCATTACTTGTGAAATTAAATAGAACATAGTAGCCTTCTGACTCTTTGTTGATCATATAAGCAAGTCTACGCTTACCCCATTCGTCAACTGTGTCAAGTGTAGCGTTCTTTTCGATAAGAGCCTTAAACTTTTCGATTAGCTTCTGGATACCCTCTTCGCCTAGCTTCATAGAGATAACCATAACTGACTCATATTTACTCATGATTTCTGACATCTTCGTTGCACCTCCTTCTGGACTATTGGTCCCGATAAACGGGACAAGGATTAAATTTATTCATACGCATACTAATCGTACACGCATAACAAGGTTATTTTATCAGTTTTTTATTAGGTTGTCAAGCACCATAACAGATTTTTTTACATTTTTTTAGTAAAATTTGAACTGCAACAAATTTTAAAAATTATATTAAACTCAAGTATATAGCATAAGCTTTATTATTTGAATATTTACTTATAATAATAATTTTATGTTGTAAAATATCCATTCTGTATAATTATGGGTATATATGCAAAAATAAAAATATATTTTATCTACTGAATATAATGTTAAAACAGCAAGCTAAATAGTTTTCAAGCTTTCAGCGTATATTTTCAGACCATAAAATCAATAATGATTAAATTCCTACTAAAAAGGTGTAAATTAAAAAGAAATATGCTCAATTCCTATTGAAATTATTGGTATTAAGGGGTATAATAGCTATGCTAAATAATTTATAAAGGATTTATCTATGAAAAATGTAGAAATTTTTACAGATGGTGCTTGCTCGGGTAATCCTGGCCCTGGTGGTTGGGGTTCGATATTGCGTTATAAATCTACCGAAAAGGAAATTTCTGGTGGAGAAGCAAACACCACCAACAACAGAATGGAAATTACAGCTGTTATAGAGGCACTTGCTTTGCTTAAGGAGCCTTGTAATGTTACACTATATAGTGATTCGCAATATGTTTGTAATGCACTTACTAAGGGCTGGGCAAAAAAATGGCAGGCTAATAACTGGATGCGTAATAAAACAGCCCCTGCTTTAAATCCAGATTTATGGGAAAAGCTGTTGGCTTTATATGACAAGCACAATGTAACGGTTGTGTGGGTAAAGGGTCATGCGGGTCATCCCGAAAACGAGCGTTGTGACAGATTAGCTGTTGCACAGGTAAAACGCTTTGCTTAAATTTTTAAAACCTATAATTACCTTTTATCAGGTTATATCTAATTCAGTATAAATTCTATTAATAAGGAAGTGTTATTTTATATGAATAAAATATATGCAGATAACGCAGCTACCACTGCACTTTCTCCACAGGTACTTGAGGATATGATGCCATATCTTACTAATGTGTACGGCAATCCTTCAAGTATGTACTCTATTGGTGCAGAGGCTAAAAAGGCTGTAGAAACAGCACGAGAGGATATTGCTAATGCTATTAATGCAGAGGCAAGAGAGATTTACTTTACATCTGGTGGTAGTGAGTCTGACAACTGGGCTATTAAGGGCGTTGCAAAGGCTCTTAAGGCTAAGGGTAAAAATCATATAATCACATCTGCCTTTGAGCACCACGCAGTGCTTCATACCTGCGAGGCTTTGAAAAAGGAAGGCTTTGAAATCACATTGCTAGATGTTCATAGCGACGGCTTAGTAAGACCAGAGGAGCTTGAGGCGGCAATTAAGGATACAACAGCTCTTGTTACTATTATGTACGCTAACAACGAGATTGGTACTGTTCAGCCTATTGCTGAGCTTGGTTCAATCTGTAAAAAGCACGGTGTTATCTTCCATACTGACGCTGTGCAGGCTATGGGCAATGTACACATAGATGTTAAGGCACAAAATATAGATATGCTTTCTATGACTGGTCACAAGCTACACGGTCCAAAGGGCTGTGGTGCATTATATATTCGCAAGGGTATTCGTCCACAGATTTTAATTGATGGTGGTGCTCAGGAGCGTGGTATGCGTGCAGGTACAGAAAATGTTGCAGGCATTGTTGGTCTTGCAAGTGCTGTAAAGCGTGCAGCAGCTACTATTGATGAGCGTTCTGCAAAGCTTACAAAAATGCGTAACAGACTTATCGACAGCTTGTCACAGATTGAAAGAAGCAGACTTAACGGTGACAGAGATAAGCGTCTGCCAGGTAACATTAATATGTGCTTTGAGGGCATTGAGGGTGAAGCTTTGCTACTAAGACTTGACCTGATGGGTATTTGTGCTTCATCAGGCTCTGCTTGTACTTCTGGCTCACTTGACCCAAGCCATGTTTTACTTTCTATTGGCTTACCTCACGAAATCGCACACGGCTCATTAAGACTTTCTTTCAGCGATGAAACAACAGATGAAGAAATTGACTACATTGCAGAGTGTGTACCAAAGGTTGTAAACACCCTGCGTTCAATGTCACCAGTATGGGAAAAGATAAAAAAAGGCGAAAAGGCTTAATATTAAACAATTAAACAAAATTTTCGGGCAGAATAAATCAAGCTTACCTCTGCCCTATTTATACAAAGCAAAATTTAGGAGAGATTAAAATGGCATACAGTGAAAAAGTTATGGACCACTTTGCTAACCCAAGAAATGTTGGCGAAATCGAAAATGCTGACGGTATCGGCGAGGTTGGCAACGCAAAATGTGGCGATATTATGAAGATGTACATTAAGGTTGACAACAATGTTATTACAGACGTTACATTCAAAACCTTTGGCTGTGGTGCAGCTATTGCAACAAGCTCAATGGCTACCGAGCTTATTAAGGGCAAAACTATTGACGAGGCTCTAAAGCTAACTAACAAGGCTGTTATGGAGGCTCTGGATGGTTTGCCACCAGTAAAGGTGCATTGCTCTGTTCTTGCAGAGCAGGCTATTAAGGCTGCTGTAAGCGATTATTACACAAGACAGGGTATTGACCCTACACCTATTGTTGGTGCAATCAAAGAGTGTAGCCACGACCACGACTGTGGCTGCGATTTATAAATTGTTGCAAAAATTTTATCGTTTTGCAACAATTCGATTTTGAATTTGCAAGGGAGCATTTTTATGCTCCCTGTTTTTTATGATTTTATACAGCTTTTTAGCCAATTCACTAGCGTTTCAGCGTATGTTTTTTGTTGTACTGTGTTAAAGTTGTAAAAACATTTTGAAATTTTAAGGATAAGTAGTTGCATTTTGGGTTGCTTTATGATAAAATTTTAGCGTTGGCTATAATAAATAGAAATATATAGCACAGCAAGTTGCATATATATAAGCCGATTTAGCACTGGCTATGCATATTATTTTATGTGTGGTGCAATAATAAAAATCAGTGTTATTTCAGCGTATTGTGTTAATAATTTTAATCATTGATTTAAGGAGGATATATTCAATGTCTTATGTAAGCGAACATCTAGAACTACTAAAGAAGAAGAATTCAAACGAACCTGAGTTCATTCAGGCTGCTACAGAGGTTTTAACATCACTAGAGCCTGTATTCGAGCAGAACCCAAAATACGAGGAGAACAGCATTCTTGAGAGAATTACTGAGCCTGAAAGAGTTATTATGTTTAAAGTACCTTGGGTAGATGATAACGGCAAAATGCAGGTTAACAGAGGTTTCAGAGTACAGTTCAACAGTGCTATCGGTCCTTACAAGGGTGGTCTAAGACTTCATCCTTCTGTAAATCTTGGTATTATTAAATTCCTAGGCTTCGAGCAGATTTTCAAGAACTCTCTAACAGGTCTACCAATCGGTGGTGGTAAGGGTGGCTCTGACTTCGATCCTAAGGGTAAGAGCGACAAAGAGATTATGGCATTCTGCCAGAGCTTTATGACAGAGCTTGCTAGACACATCGGTGCAGACACAGACGTTCCTGCTGGTGACATCGGTACAGGTGCAAGAGAGATTGGCTATATGTTTGGTCAGTATAAGAGACTAAAGAACGTTTACGAGGGCGTTCTAACAGGTAAGGGTCTAACCTATGGTGGTTCTCTAGCTAGAACACAGGCTACAGGCTATGGTCTACTTTACTTCACACAGGAAATGCTAAAGAAGAACGGTTACGACCTAAATGGTATGACTGCTTGTGTATCTGGTGCTGGTAACGTTGCTATTTACGCTACAGAAAAGGCTATGCAGCTAGGTGCTAAGGTTGTTACTCTTTCTGATTCAACAGGCTGGATTTACGACGCTGAGGGTATTGACCTAGACGCTGTTAAGGAAATCAAGGAAGTTAAGAGACAAAGACTATCAGAGTACAAGAACTACCGTCCAAATGCTGAGTACCACGAGGGTAAGTTCGACTGGTCAGTTAAGTGTGATATTGCTCTACCATGTGCTACACAGAACGAGCTTCTACTTGACGACGCTAAGAGATTGATTGCTAACGGTGTTATTGCTGTTGCTGAGGGTGCTAATATGCCTACAACTCTTGACGCTACACACGAACTACAGAACAGTGGTGTTCTATTTGCTCCTGGTAAGGCTGCTAACGCAGGTGGTGTTGCTACTTCTGCTCTTGAGATGAGCCAGAACTCAATGCGTCTATCATGGACATTTGAAGAGGTTGACGAGAAGCTACAGGGCATTATGGTTAACATTTTCAACAATGTTTCAAACGCTGCAAGCAAGTACGGCTTTGACAAGAACTATGTTGTTGGTGCTAACATTGCAGGCTTCGAGAAGGTTGCAGAGGCAATGATTGCTCAGGGTATCTAATTTAATATATAAATTTTTAATATAAAATTAACGCTGTCTTAAATATAATTTAAGACAGCGTTTTTATTTTACATTATTCTAAAACTAAAAGCATATAAAAGCTTTTATACTATTTATGTTTACTGCTTTTTGCTTCTTTTTTCTTTAGCTGATTGAATCATAAGAAAAACAAGAAGAACACTAAATATAGGAATTGCAACCACAGGGGTTACAATAAGTGGGTCAATCAGATAAGCCTCGGTAACAATTTTCACCTTTTTAGGCTCTTCAATATTTTCAATTCTTGTGCCTCTTACAAGCAAACGGTGAGTGTTGATACCATATGGGCTACAGGTTACAAGTGTGCAGTAGTCTTCTCCGTTTACTACATTCAGTTCATTTATATTATCTGGCAGAACAACACGCACCTGATCAACCTGATAGGTTATGGTTCTGTCGAGAATTGTTATAGTAAAGATATCGCCAGCCTCAAGCTGATCAAGGTGTGTGAACAATTTAGCAGAAGGAAGTCCCCTATGAGCCGATAGAACACTATGGGTACTTTCTCCACCTATAGGAAGATTTGAACCCTCTACATGACCAACGGCAGAGTTGAGAACCTTATCACTTGTTCCGTGATAAATCGGCAACTGAATTTTAATTTTTTCAATTGTAATATAACCCATCATTCCGTCACCATTTACATCAAGGGTAGAGGAGTACTCATTACCCAGCTTTGAGTACCCTAAAAATGGTAAAGAGATAAGCTTAAGCTTACGATTATATTCTTCTGCCTGACTGAAATATTCAGAAAAATCTTCGGGAGTAAGGTCTACAAGCAAATCATCATAGTTCATAATAGCTTTAGTCTGCCTTTTTTCATTCCAAAAATCACTTACCGTAGGATAAAGCAACACACATAATCCTATTAAAAATATAGCTACTAACCAAATTGATGAATTAATACCGTTTTTTTCTTTTTCACATTTTTATTGCTGTTTTTTTTCATAATAAATCTTTTATATTCAACACAATTTTAAATTACTAAAATAATTTCGAGCATATTTTGTACTGAACTAATACCATATCAAAAAGTAAAGGACGTTGCCTTTTGGTGAACAATATCAATAGCTGTGCAAAATATGACGTAATTTTTCTGAATTTTAAATAGT
>JAXJJE010000181.1:0-3477 GCA_036298405.1 Acutalibacteraceae bacterium | reverse complement strand
TTCTTATATGTCCTATCGTCCATAACGAAAAGCAATACAGAAAAACACTCCACAATTACACCTTTTTATTAATTATTTTTTTTATTTTTTTACAATGAGCGTAGCGAATTTAAAAAAATTTTCGAGTGAGCGTAAGCGAACGATATGTGTTGTGTACACTAATTACTCTAGCACTTACAATATTATCAAACTCACTCTAACGCAGTAATCTATAGTTTTAATTTGACATATACAAACATATTATCACATAAAAATATAACAAAACGGCAAAGGAGAAATGACTATAAGCAACATTTTAACACCTACACAGCAAAAGGATTTTAAATCACAGATAAAGTGTGGAGTGTATAATAGCCTTTATAATAAAGGTCTGATAGATAGTAATCAGTTGATACAGCTGAAAAAACTGCAAAATAAAAAACACTAATTATATTGCACACATACTGTGTTGATGATATATTAGTATTGTCATTATGGTATGTGTGCTAATACACATATCGAGGTGAAACATATTGAGTAATAAATTGAGAGTTGCTTCATATTGCAGAGTATCAACTGACAAAGAAGAACAATTACATTCACTTGAAAGCCAAAAGGCATATTTTAATGACTACATAAACAATCACGATGACTGGGTACTGCAAGAAATTTATTTTGACGAGGGTATTTCAGGTACTTCATTAAAAAATCGTGATGGCTTTAACAAAATGATTGATTCTGCCTTGCGTGGTGAGATTGATTTAATTCTTACCAAAGAGGTAAGTCGATTTGCACGAAATACCGTTGACACATTAACAATAACAAGACAGCTAAGAGATGTAAAAGTGGGTGTTATATTCACAAGTGATAACATCGACACTAGGGCAACCGATGGTGAGTTACGTTTAACTATTATGGCTAGTCTTGCTCAAGAGGAAAGCAGAAAAACCTCTGACAGAGTTAAATGGGGACAAACCCGAATGATGGAAAATGGTTTTGTTTTTGGTCGTAACAATATGCTTGGCTATAACATTTCAAATGGTAAAATGACAATAGACCCCAACACAAAGGATATTGTAGTACGCATATTCAATGAATATGTTTATGGTGATAAGGGTACTAATGAAATTGCCAACGGACTTATCAGAGATAAAATAACAACTAAACAAGGTACTTACCTATGGGACGCAACTAAAATTGCACGAATACTTAGAAATGAGAAATATGTAGGCGATTTAACTCAAAAAAAGACCTACACAGAGAATTATCTGACGCATAAAAAATGCACTAACTATGATAAAAAATCTCAAATATTTCTAACCGACCACCACGAAGCTATTATTGATAGAACTACTTGGAATTTAGCACAAGAAAAGCTGAAAACACATAGCTATCACAGAAAAATCAGCAATAATCAAACTAACAATCCACATAGCAACAGGTATTGGTGTAGTGGTAAAGTTATCTGTAGCAAGTGTGGTAACACCTATGTAAGTCGCAGACAAACCAATAAGAATGGCACAATATTACAATCGTGGAAATGCAAAACGATTGCAAAGGCTGGTACACTTGACAGAAACGGTAATATTATTCTTAATTGCAAAAATGGAAATATCAATGACAGAACATTAAAAACCTGTGTTACAAATGCTTTTGATTTACTTTGTGACAGCAAGGACAGAATCATTGATGAAATTATGGGAGAAATTAAGCAAGTATTCAAATGCAGCATAGCTGATACAATCAAGCTTGAAAGACAGATTGAACAAAACAAGCTAAAAAAACAACAGCTTCTAGATTTGCTTATGGATAACATAATCACTCAAGAGGAATACATACACCAACGCCAAAAATACGACAATCAAATAGCAAAAACCACAGCCAACATTGAAAACATCAAAGCTGAAAACGCACAAAAAGAAAAAACAGCCACCAACCTTACTGCATACGTTGATAACATCAAGCGAATTTTATCAAGTGCTACACAGTATGATGATGACTTTTTTGAGTCAATTGTAGAGAAAATAATAGTAAAAACTACCTCAATGGCTAGTGGTGAAGTAGATATTTTCTTCTTTGGTGTACCTGTTGGCGTGAATGTAAAATACGAGAATAGTGGAAAAGGACGAACCTTTAAAACCAATATAAAATCGTTAAATGTGCTATCTGAAAAGGAATAATTATAATGTGTTACTAATTGTCGTAAGCAGACCCTTGCGAAATGTTTGAACGCATAGAATTCCCAACAGATGAGTTCTTTCCACCAAAGGTAACTGATTTACGTGATGGCTGTGACCACTGTGGCAAGCGTTAATTCACATTAAGCACTTGATTTGCAATAAGTAATTATATATTTTTCGTTAAATAAAAGCCCCTTGACTGATAAATCTAAAATCAATCAAGGGGTAAAAATTTTATTCAAATATAATTTTATTTTACTTCTAGAATAGCACCTGTATTGCCTGATGTTACCATTGAAGCGTATCTTGCAAGATAGCCAGTCTTAATTCTTGGCTCTCTTGGTGTCCAAGCCTTTCTTCTTTCTGCCATTTCTTCGTCAGAAACCTTAACATTGATTGTGTTAGCCATAATATCAATAGCTATGATATCACCCTCTTTTACAAGAGCAATAGGGCCACCAACTGCTGCCTCTGGAGATACGTGACCAATCGCAGCACCTCTTGTAGCACCAGAGAAACGACCGTCTGTGATAAGAGCAACTGTGCTGCCTAAGCCTCTGCCCATAATAGCAGATGTAGGGTTAAGCATTTCTCTCATACCAGGGCCACCCTTAGGGCCTTCGTAACGGATAACAACTACATCGCCGTCTTTTATCTTGTCGCCCATAATAGCTGCCATTGCTTCCTCTTCACAATCAAATACTCTTGCAGGACCTTCGTGTACAAGCATTTCCTCTGCAACAGCACTTCTCTTAACAACGCAAGAATCTGGTGCAAGGTTACCTCTTAGTACAGCAATACCACCAGTTTTGCTGTATGGATTCTCTACAGGACGGATAACCTCTGGGTTCTTGTTTTTGCATAGTGCAATATTTTCGCCTACTGTTTTACCAGTAACTGTAATGCAATCTGTATGTAAAAGACCAAGCTTGTTAACCTCGTTCATTACAGCGTATACACCACCAGCCTCGTTTAGGTCTTCCATATGGTGATGACCAGCAGGTGCAAGGTGACATAGGTTAGGCACCTTGTCGCTGATTTTGTTAGCGATGTCCAGGTCAATTTCTATACCAGCATCGTGTGCAATAGCTGGTAGGTGTAGCATACTGTTTGTACTACAGCCTAAAGCCATATCTATTGTAAGAGCATTTTCAAATGCCTCTTTTGTCATAATATCTCTTGGACGAATGTTCTTCTCAAGTAGCTCCATAATCTGCATACCTGCTTTTTTAGCAAGTCTGATTCTCTCTGAATATACAGCAGGAATTGTACCATTACCACGCAAGCCCATACCAAGAACCTCTGTTAAGCAGTTCAT
>JAXJJE010000180.1:0-6279 GCA_036298405.1 Acutalibacteraceae bacterium | reverse complement strand
TTTTTTAATTTTTTCATTTTTTGTCTCCTTCCTGAATTTAAAAATAATATATATGTAAACAAAAGCGTATATAAAACGCTTTTGGAAAGCACCCTATCTTTTTTGAAAAGCTCTATCCCCTTTTTTGATAACCCTTTATCAAAAATCACTACACTATTCTTTTCGGCACACATATTCACTTTTAAAAATTTCTCGTTTTTCTTTTGGCTAATAATTAAACAACGCTTCTAATTTTTATTATACCATATTTTTTTATATACGGAATATTTTTTCATAATATTAATTATTTTTCTAGCTATTATCAGAGAAGTGTAAAAAATGTCATATGATTTCATTTACAAAAATCTGCTTGGTAATTTTATCTATTATTTAGAATCGAAATAATATTACATACAGATTGTTATGCTTATGTTTAATTTTTAAATTTTACAAATTAATTATTTTTAATTTTACTAATCAGTTATTTTAATTTTAATTATTTATTGTATAATAATATTGGTGGTTAACAATATCACAGCAAATACAATTTATATAAATTCAGGAGATTTTTATGAGATTATTATTTAAGCAAAGGCTTTTTTCTTGGTTTGACAGCTATGATATTTATGATGAGGCAGGCAATACTGTTTTCTCAGTAAAGGGACAGCTATCATGGGGGCATTGCTTTAAAATTTTTGATGCATATGGTAATCATATCGGAACAGTAAAAGAACGTCTTTTTACCTTGTTACCAAAGTTTGAAATATACTCTGGCGATAATTATATCGGTAGTATAAAACGAGATTTTTCATTTTTTAAGGCTAAGTATGATATTGATTTTAATGGTTGGCACGTTAATGGTAATTTTTGGGAATGGGAGTACCAGATAATTAACAGCTCGGGATTTCCTATTGCAAATATTTCAAAGCAGATTTTCAAGCTGACTGATACATATATAATCGATGTAGCTAACCCAAATGATGCTCTTTGTGCATTAATGCTTGTAATTGCAATTGACGCTGAAAAATGCTCACGAAATAACAAAAACTGATTAGAGGATAATATTTTGATTTACACTGATAAAACAAAAAAGGCTTTAAAGCTTTGCTTTGAGGCTCACAAAAACCAGCTTGATAAAAGTGGTATGCCCTATGTTTTTCATCCATTTCATCTTGCTGAGCAAATGAATGACGAGGCAACAACAGTCACAGCCTTACTACACGATGTTGTAGAGGATACTGATATTACATTTGATGAGTTAGAAAAGCTTTGCTTTGATAACGAAATTATTGAAGCTTTAAAGCTACTTACTCACAATGATAAAATCCCTTATATGGATTACATTTTAAAAATAAAGTCTAACCCTATAGCAAAGGTTGTAAAGCTTGCAGACCTTATTCACAACAGTGATTTATCAAGACTTGATACTATAGACAAGCATAGTATTGCACGCAACGAAAAATATAAACAGGCTATACAGCTCTTAAAAGAATAAAACTAAATAAATACACATTATTATAACAGCAATCTTCAGCTTATAAAGCGTAGATTGCTGTTTTTATTTTTGGTATAAAATAATAGTCTTCTTCATATATATTTAGCAAGATTTAAGACTAAAAAAGCTTTTATAGCACAGCAAATTTTATTAGTGTTAAGTCAAAAAAGGAGGATAAAAATGGAAAGTTATTTAGTAAAGCGTTTTAATATGTGTGCAAAGGGGCTTAATCAGCGTTTGCAAAATGCTGTTATGAAGATACCAAACAGCATAAAAGAAGAAATTCAAGAGATTCATATTCGCACTAACAAGCCTGTTACGCTATACAGTGCAAATATAACCTATTATCTTACTAAGGATAATCAGGCTGTATCGCATTGGTATAACTCTAATATGCTTATAGCTACACAAAGCGATATATGCGAAACCTTTCAGAACATATGCTGTTATTCTGTTTACTCAAAGCAATCAGAAATCAATAATGGTTTCATCACCCTAAAAGGTGGACATCGTGCCGGTATTTGTGGCACAGCTGTATATAACGAGAAAAAAATTACATCTATCAGAGATATTTCTTCGATTAATTTGAGAATTGCAAAGGAATTTAAAGGTACTTCTGCTAAGCTATTAAATCGTGTTGATATAAGCAATGGTGGTGTGCTTATATGTGGTATTCCCTCTTGTGGTAAAACTACTCTATTAAGAGATATAGCAAGAGTGCTTTCGACTGAAAAGGCTTTAAAGGTATGTGTTGTTGACGAAAGAGGCGAGCTTGGCGGAGCTTATCTAGGTATTAGTCAAAACGATTTAGGCTTGTGCGATGTTTTAGACGGATATCGTAAGCCAGATGGTATTATGCAAGCAGTACGCTCTTTATCTCCTAATGTTATAGTTTGTGACGAAATTGGCACAGATGACGAGGCTGAAAAAATAAAGGAATGTCTGAACAGTGGCGTAAGCGTTATTGCTTCTGTTCATTGTGCAAATTTAGACGAGCTTCTATCAAAGCCTCAAACCTGCAATTTGATTTCTACCGGTGCATTTGAATATATTGTGTTTTTATCAGACAGAAAATCACCAGGAGTAATTAAAGAGCTATATAGACTTGAGGAGTTGAAGCATTATGAAGATAATAGGCTGTATTCTGCTGATAGCATCAACAACGGCTGTAGGGTTTTATCTGTCAATATTGCTAAAGCAGAAAATAATGCTATTTAATAATCTTACGCTTTTGGCTGTGAATCTTTCTACTGCTATAAGATACAATGGTGCTGATATTTGTTCTCTTTTGAAAAATGAAAGTATAAGCAACAGCTTGCCTATTTTAGACGATATAATTAAAGGCCTTGAGAATGGCGATGCTCTACCGAATTGCTGGAGCTTAGCTGTAGCCAAAGCAGTACCTATATACAGGCTATCAAAGGAGGACACAGCAATTATTATGCAGTTTGGTAATTCACTTGGTACTACCGATGTAGATGGTCAGATAGAGCATTTAAGCTACTATAAAAACATATTCCAGAATAAGGCTAAAATACTTGAGAGTGATTATTCTACAAAGGCAAGAGTTTATAAGTCGCTTGGTTTTTTTAGTGGTATGGCGATTGCACTGGTGATTATATAAAAATTATTTTAGTTTGTGCTATTTGGCTTGGGAGAAACTCATCACAAATCATCAATATAACAATTAATAATTAAACGGGGTTGTGTAGAAAATGGATGTTGATTTAATTTTTAAAATTGCAGCTATTGGTATTATTGTAGCTGTGCTTAATCAGGTTTTAATACGAAGTGGTCGAGAGGAACAGGCTATGATGACAACGCTTGCTGGCTTGATTGTTGTACTGCTAATGGTTGTACAGCAGATAAGTGGACTCTTTAACACTATTAAATCCCTTTTTGATTTATAAGACTATGAACATTATAGGAATATGTGTAATTGCAGTAATATCATCAATTATTGCAATAGCTTTAAAAAACAGCACACCCGAAATCTCTTTAGTTTTATCAATAATTACGGGTGTAATTATACTTATATCAATAGCTACATACCTACCACTTTTTACTGATAAAATAGAAGCTCTTATTCTTAAAACAGGAATGAATCCGGAATATGCAAAAATTTTGCTAAAGGCTGTAGGTATTTGCTTTATCTGTCAGTTTTCATCAGACATTTGCAAGGATTCAGGACAATCAGCTCTATCTGGTAAGGTAGAGCTTGCCGGTAAGATACTTATACTAATCTCTGCCCTACCCTTGATAGAAAAAATACTCGAAACAGCTAATTCATTGCTAATTGGTTAACGTCTAAAAGGTGGTGGTATTATAAAGATAATTATTTCTATTATGGTAGGTTTAATTACAGTATTTTCTTCTTGTACTTTAGTATATGCTGATGACGAATTATGGAGTGAAGAAGAAATTTACAACGAGCAATACAGGCTATCGGGTGCAGATACATTAATAGACGAGCTACCAAATGAAACTAAAAAACAGCTGAAGGATATCGGTATAACCTCGCCAAACTGGAAAGAGCTTAACTCGCTATCCTTTTCTGAAATTTTCAACAATTTATTAAGTCAGATTGGTAGTCAATCTATTATGCCACTAAACTGCGTAATTAAAATTATTGGTGTAATACTGCTTGTTGCACTTATCAACAGTGTTAAAACAACTATTGGTTCGTCTTCTCTTACTAGTGTACTCGACTGCGTTTCTGTGCTGTCGGTGAGTATAATTTTAATTGAGCCTATTAGTCACACTATTAATTACAGTGCAACGGTTATTAAGCTTTCGTCTGATTTTATGCTTATCTTCACCCCTATCATGATTACTATTATGCTTTCGGTAGGACAATCTATGCAGGGTACTACAAGCTATACAATGGTAATGGGTGTAGGCACAGCAGTGTCGCAGATTGCCACAAACATACTTGAACCTTTGCTTAATATTTTTTTAGGAATGTCTGTTGTTGGTGGGATTTCTCAACGAGTAAAGCTTAGTGGCTTTTGCGACCTTGTTTATAAGCTTGTTAAATGGAGCTTAACCTTTATAATGTCAATTTTTACAACAATACTTTCTATGCAAAGTGTAATATCAGCTTCTGTCGATTCTGCCACAACAAAGGCAACACGTTTTGCAATAAACAGCTTTGTGCCTCTTGTTGGTGGTGCATTAAGTGAAGCCTACCAAACGGTGAGGTCTTGTATGGGAATGTTAAAATCTGGTATTGGTGTATTTGCAATACTTGCCACTGGCTTTATCTATTTACCTGCGATAATTTCGTGTGTTTTATGGCTTGTTGCAATAAATATTTCTGTAGCACTTGCAGAGGTTTTTGATATAAAAAATATAATTACACTTTTAAAAAGCATAGCAACTGTTATTAATTCTTTAATCGCAATATTACTGTGCTGTATGATTATTTTTATAATTTCATCTACAGTAATGCTTTTGGTAGGAGGTGTAGCTTAATGAGTGTAATAAGCTCGTGGGCAGCATCGGTATGTACTGTAGCAATAATATGTGCTTTGTTTGATATGCTTGTGCCAGAGGGTAACACAACCAAAATGCTTAACTTTGTTCTTGGAACATTTCTTGTGGTTGCTATTATTATACCGTTTGTCGATATAGTTAAATCGGGTTCTTTTAAGGTAGATGATATTAGATTTGATGATAGCAATTATACACTTATTCAACAAAACGAGGATTTAACGCTAGAGGTAGGTAAATCAACAATAGAAAACATAATTGCTAAGGTTCTGCAAGAAAAGAATATTGCGTACAAGAAAATAGTAATTAATATGGATAGTTCCACAAACAAAAGCATAGATATTATAAGAGCCGAAATTTATATTAACAGCACCAACAGAAACAGACTTGTAGAAATTCAAAGAATAGTTAAAGAACAAACAGGGATAACACCTGAACTAATTGTGGGGTGATAAAATGCAGGACGATAAGCCTATACTACCTGACTTAGACAAATTAAGTAAAAATCCTAAATTTGTTAAGACTATTGTTATTGTTGGTTTAATTGGCATACTGCTTATTTTAATGTCGGGATTATTTACTGATAAAAAGGATAACAGCGAGGTTAAGCAAAGCTCAGAGATTGCGTATATAAGCTTAACTCAATACGAAAATGAGCTTGAGCAAAATCTTGCAGATATAATAAGCTCGATAAATGGTGCCGGAAAAACAAGGGTTTTGCTTACTATGGACAGTACGGTAGAGCAGGTATATGCCACAGATAAAAATATGGCACAAAACAACAGTGAAAATTCTGGTGGTCAAACCGAAAGTAAGAAGGATACATCAGCAACCACTACATATATAACTGTTGAGCTTTCTGATGGTACACAGCAAACTGTGCTTCTTAAAGAAATTCAGCCTAAGGTGCGTGGTGTACTGGTAGTATGTAGTGGTGGTGATAACAATGTTGTAAAAGAAAAGATTGTTGACGCTGTTACAAAGGTGCTTAACATATCATCTTCAAGAGTAAGCGTTGCAGGCTTAACACAATAAAATTAACCCCATTTTAAAAAGGAGGACTTTTTATGAAACTTGGAAAACGACAATTAATCTTAACAGGCTTGGTGCTTACCTTAGGTGCAGCAGTTTATTTAAACTGGCAATTTTCAAGCAATACCGATTTACTCACAGGTGCCAGCCCTATTACAGTTTCTAAGGAATTAGGCGAAGCTGAATTTGTAAATACCTCAAGCGATAAAAAAGTCGGTACAGCTTCAAGCGAAAAAGCAAGTCAAAAATCAAGCGAATCCACAACAAGCACAAAAAGTAAA
>JAXJJE010000179.1:0-16626 GCA_036298405.1 Acutalibacteraceae bacterium | reverse complement strand
GCTATATGCATTGGTGAAAGAGATATAACAAAAGGCTATTTTCTTTTATATACAAGTGGAATAAAAACCCGAATTGTTTTTAAAAGAAAATATGTATGGAATTTTGGAAAATTTCATCTTTTAAGTGGCTCAAAAAACAAGCGTTTTCTTAAGCTACAAAGCTTATTACAACAAACCAAATACACAACACGAGATTTGTCGTGAAATTTTTATTCCCTATGATAGATTAATACCTTATACTCACAAAAAGCTTAGTATCAGAGTTCAATCTGACACTAAGCTTTTTATTTTGTAATATAAACTGGATTTGTATATATAATCTGAAACCAACCTGCACATCAACACTAAATAAGTAAATACACAAGTGCAAGCATTAATCCGGCGTCAGTTTTCTCTGTGCTTAACAGAATAAGTAGCATTAATATAAGGCTACGCTCTTTATCCTGAAAAATCGAATCAAAAAAACCTGACTGTGAACCATCAGAGCTATTACTACTGTTAGACATACTGCTACAGCTATTTTTGTTATTGCTGTTCTGATTGCAACTGCTATTATTACTGTTATTACTATTACAGCTATCGGTGCTGTTATTTAACATAGCAGTTGCTTGCTTTTGCGAATGATTGTGCTGTGTGGGTTGTTCATTTGGTGGTCTTGGTTTACCCCTGCTTTGCATTTCTTGCATTCTGCGTACAGCCTCTTGTTGCATTTTATCCATTTCTTCGCCATATTTTCTCATAGCTACAACTCTCCTTTAAAAGTTAAGCTGCTTAATAACAGGCAGAATTTTAATCAGCTGTAATATCTTTTCAGCCTCGTCAAGCTTTGCCCTACGTTCTTCACACAAAAAAGGTCGTAGTGCATTAAGTAAACGTGTTGTGTCGTCATCTTGCTTTATATTAGACAGCAACGGCATAATTTTCATTACCATATTAACTGTATCATCAGATAACGACGGTAAACCAGATTTTACTTGCTCGGTGTGCTGTACGGGAGCTTCATCGGCAGATGGTAAAAGCAAATTTTTAAGGCTCATAATTTGCTCCATTGCCTGAGGGTCGCTTAACAGCTGACCAATTTTTCCTGTTATATCGTCCATTCTACTTATCTCCCATCAATTTTTTTAGCAAGGCTTGTGCCTGTGGAGTTTTTAACAGCTTTTCTGTTTTTTCCTTATCATTTAAAATTTCGTTTATTTTATTAGCCTGCTTTGGACTCATATTATTAAGCACCTTAGACATATCTCCATTTTGCATATTCGCTTTTAGCTTTTCGGGGCTTTCGCCTAATCTTTGCGAAAGTGAATTTAAAATATCTTGCATCTGTTTTTCTTTTTCTGTCATAAAAACACCACCTTTTATATAGCATTATTATGAAAACTAGTGTATAATTATGATAAAAAAATTTAAGGATGGTAATTTATGAGAGCTCTTGTTATCTCTGACATTCATGGCGACTATACTAATTTAAACTCTATTCTTCTTTCGCAAAGCAAAGCCGAGGTTGTATTCTTTTTAGGTGATGGTGAAGAAGATATAGAAAAAATCAAACACAACTTCCCTAATAAAATGTTTGTAATGGTAAAAGGAAATTGCGATTGGGGTAGCCAATTGCCTGTAGAACAGTTTTTCACACTTGAAGGTAAAAAAATAATGCTGACACATGGCCATGCCTATGATGTAAAGCTAACCTACAACAGAATAATTAACACTGCAAAATATAACGATTGTGATGTACTGTTATTTGGCCATACACACATGCCTATTACATTATATGAGAACGGATTATATATTATGAACCCTGGTACCTCTTGTGGATATAGTGCAACCTATGGTACACTAGATATTACACCACAGGGTATAGTTACAAATATAGTAAATATTAAGCGATAAAACAAAATCACCCTATAGCTCTTAAATTTAACATTGAGCTATAGGGTGATTTTATACTAAACACCATTATTATATTAATGAAATTATAAAGCCTGTTAAAAGTGCTGTACCCGATGCTGAAAGTGCTACCACAATTAATGGTAAATTAAAATAAGCAAGTACAACAGCAACTATTGTTCCTGCAACCGATGTTATAACATCGCCTGTACAATAAAAAATTGCTGGTATTGTCATAGCACTTAAAACTGCATAAGGTATATAGTGTAGCAAGCTTTTGAAAAATCTTGATTTAATCTTTTTTCTGAATAAGGTAAATGGAATCATTCTTATAAGATATGTAACTAATGCCATAACAGCTATATATACTACAATGCTCATTCTTCATTCTCCTTATCCTCTATAGGGAATATAACAGCACCTAAGGCAGACGCCACTAATGCACTAATTATTATTGCAAAGCCACTTGACAATGCTGGCAAGAAATACTTAAACAATATACTGCAAAGTGCTGCTAATGACACAACAAATAATACACTTTTTTGCTTTCGTGAAGGTGGTACTATTATTGCAATAAACATACCATACAAAACTATACCCATTGCATTTGTTACAGCCATTGGCAAAAATTCACCTGCTGCTGCACCTATTATTGTTCCACTGCTCCAGCCTAGAAATGAAATAAAAATAAGTCCATACATATAAGCTGGTGTAAGTAAATTTGGCTGTGCAGAGGCTACTGCGAATATTTCATCAGTTATGCCATACGACGCTACTAAGCGTTTTGGTGTAGTAAATGATTTATCAAGCTTTTGCGATAACGACAGTGACATTAACGAATACCTGATATTAATAATAAGCTGTGTTAATATCATCTCTAGCAAGGTGCCACACGACGCTATTATACCCACACCTGCAACCTGCCCTGCTGATGTAAGATTTGTTATTGAAATTAAAGCTGCAGATAAAATAGAAAGTCCTGATTTAACTGCAAGTATTCCAAATCCAAATGAAACCGATAGATACCCTAAAGCAATTGGTATACCATGGTACATCCCTTTTAAAAAATCAGATTTCAAAATATCATATCCTTTTATTAACATACAGGTATTATTTTAACATATTTTAACCTTGCTTGCAAATATCTGTAAGATTTATTACTAAAATCAAGCCAAAAAATCTTCTTGAAAATTTTTTAAATTTTTTTCAAAAAAAGTGTTGACATTTTTCGAAAAACGTATATAATATATATTGTTGCTGATGAACACAGCAACAAAAACAAAATAAAGATTGCGGAATTGTGTAAGGGTAGCACAGCAGACTCTGACTCTGTTTGTCTGGGTTCGAATCCTAGTTCCGCAGCCAAAGCCTTTAATCACTTAGTGATTAAAGGCTTTTTTTCTTTGCTTCTACCCTATACCTTAATGAAATATCCGATTTACAGATATGATATTAATACTATTTTTATTCTAAAAGGTATACATCGTTTAGTAATATTTTTCACCTGACTTCATAGCCTTGCTGTGATATTCTATTATTCATATAAAAAATCTGATCGAAAATCTTATACACTGTTTATAATAGAAATAATAATATTATTTGCCTCTATTTATTAGTAAGTTTATTCTTAAACAATATATTTTTAACTTTTAACGATACATTTTTAACAATAAACATTGTGTTTTTAACTTTAGTCATTATATATTTAACACTAAACGAAAACAATTTAATGTTTTTCGTTAAAAATATGTTGACAAACATTAAACAAGGTGTTATACTAACATCATCAAAGCTAGCAATGAGAAAAAACAAACAATTAAAATTACTTTTGAATTTATGGAGGCAAACAAAATGAAATTTTTAAACAAACTAACAATGGTATTAGCAAAAATTACAGAGATCGTACTTTGGGTTGGTATTGCTGTTGCAATCGGGGCTATAATTGTCTCTGTTATAGATTTTAACGCTATTACAAATTTTATGACGGAATCAGAGTTTCTTGAAAACGGTGGCTTATCAGGCTATGGCCTTGATGTTAACGCACTAAGTGCTGATGGCGAGATTAACAGATATGCTGTTATAATTTACTTTGTTGGTGCAATACTTTCTTTTGGGCTTATGGCAATGGTGTTCCGTAATGTTTACCTGATTATGAAAAAATTGAATGGCAAAAACAACGAAATTGTTTCACCTTTCCATAAGGACATTATCCGTATGACAAAGGAAATTGGTATTTTCACAATAGCTGTTCCTGTTGTATGCTTTATCCTGAGCATTATTGCAACTGCTATATCACTAGCTAATGGCTTAGCAACAGAAATCACTGTAAATATCAGCACAGAAACAGTAATGATTGCTCTTATCAGCTTCTGCTTAACAAATGTTTTCACATACGGTGCAAGTCTTGAAAAAGACGTTGACGGCTTGGTATAAAGGAGGTTTTTAATTATGGGTAAAATTGTTCTTAGATTAGATAGAATGATGGTAGAAAGAAAAATCTCTCTCAACGAGCTTGCCGAAAAGGTTGGAATTTCTAATGTTAATCTTTCTAAGATAAAAAACAACAAGGTTACTGCTATTCGATTTTCTACACTTGCTGCAATTTGCGAGGTGCTTGAATGTGAAGCTGGAGATATACTTGAATTTGAGAAGGATTAAAAGCTTAAAAGAATATGTATAATTAATCAGAGGGTGGGTTATTTATATAACCTGCTCTCTTTTTATTTTATCATTATAATAACAAAAGCCCCCTACCCTATTGGTAGAGAGCTTTCGTGTTGTTGAAATATTATTAAATTATTCAAGCTCGAATGCACCTGTGTAAAGCTGATAATACTTACCACGCTGTTTAATCAGCTCATCGTGACTGCCACTCTCAATTATTCTACCATGCTCTAAAACGATAATTAAATCACTGTTTTTAACAGTAGATAATCTATGTGCAATTACAAATACTGTTCTGCCATGCATTAGCTTATCCATACCAGACTGCACTATTGCCTCTGTACGGGTATCAATTGATGAGGTTGCTTCGTCAAGAATCATTACAGGTGGGTCTGCAACTGCAGCTCGTGCAATTGAAATTAACTGCTTTTGTCCTTGAGAAAGTCTGCCACCGTCACCACTTATAACTGTGTTATAGCCGTCTGGCAACATTCTTATAAACTCGTCAGCATTTGCAAGCTTTGCAGCCTCTATTACCTCTTCGTCAGTTGCGTCTAGCTTACCATAGCGTATATTCTCCATAATTGTACCTGTAAATAGGTTTACATCCTGAAGCACAATGCCAAGAGAATGTCTTAAATCAACCTTATTAATTTTATTTATATTAATACCGTCATATCTGATTTTACCGTCTGCGATATCGTAAAATCTATTAATAAGGTTTGTAATAGTTGTTTTTCCTGCACCAGTTGAGCCTACAAAGGCTATTTTCTGACCAGGCTTTGCAGTAAGCTTTATATCGTGTAGTACCATTTTTTCTGGTACATAGGCAAAGTCTACCTCGTCAAATACAACCTCTCCACGCATTTGTGTGTAGGTAGTTGTGCCGTCACTATGTGGGTGCTTCCATGCCCAAGTACCTGTGCGTTCTTTGCACTCTGTTATTTTATCACCGTCAATTTTTGCTCTTACAAGTGTTACATAGCCATTATTAACCTCTGGCTCTGCATCCATAAGGTCAAATACTCGCTTGGCACCTGCAAGTGCCATAATAACCATATTAATCTGCTGTGCAACCTGTGTAATTGGGTGCATAAAGCTACGGCTAAGAGTAAGGAATGACGCAATTGTGCCAAGTGCAAAGGCTCCTGTTTTAATTGCAATAAACGCACCTGAAATTGCAACAATTACATAAAGCATATAGCCAAGATTACCCATCATAGGCATTAGTGAGTTTGCAAAGCTGTTTGCTTTATAAGCATTTTCGGCTAAATGCTCGTTCTTTTTATCAAAGTCTTCTTTTGTTTTATCCTCGTGACAAAATACCTTTACAACCTTTTGACCGTTTATCATTTCTTCGATATATCCATTTACATCGCCTAATGCTTCCTGCTGTGCCATAAAGTATTTACCACTGTTGCCTGTAACAAAGTTTGTAACAAGCATCATAAGACCTATAAAAGCAACAACAACCAAGGTTAATTGCCAGCTCATTACAAGCATAGTAACAAGTATAGATACTATAGTTATAATTGATGAAAACATCTGTGGCATACTTTGAGAAAGCATTTGCCTAAGTGTGTCGGTGTCGTTTGTATAGTGCGACATTATATCGCCGTGAGTATGTGTGTCAAAATAATTTACAGGTAACTTCTGCATTTTTTCGAACATCTCGTCACGAATTTCTTTTAATATTTTCTGGCTCATTACAGCCATTAATCTGTTAGACAAATAAGCAGAAACAGTACCAACCAAGAATACAACGCACATAATAAGTATTAATCTTAATAAGCCAGTATATACAGGGCTTGGCATTGCAAGTATTGGCACAATATAGTCATCAATTAGAATCTGTAAAAAAACAGATGAAACTACAGTTGTAAGAGAGCTTAATATAATAGATATTGCAACTACTATAAGTGTCAGCTTGTGCTTAGTCATATAAGCAAGCAAACGCTTAAAGGCTTTCATATCTGGCTTTTGCCCTGGTATTCTTGCCCCCTTTGGTGGGCGTGAATGTGAAACGCTTTTTGCACTCATTACAATTCAGCTCCTTTCATCTGTGAATAATATACCTCACTATAAATTTCATTTGACTCTAACAGCTGACTATGTGTACCAACAGCATCTATACAGCCGTTGTTCATCACAATTATCTTATCTGCATCCTGTACAGATGAAATACGCTGTGCAATAATAAGCTTTGTGGTATTTGGTATTTCTTCCATAAACGCCTGACGGATAAGAGCGTCTGTTTTAGTATCAACAGCACTTGTTGAGTCATCAAGAATAATTACCTTTGGCTTTTTAAGCAAAGCTCGTGCAATACATAATCTTTGCTTTTGTCCACCTGAAACATTAGTACCACCCTGCTCTATATAGGTATCGTATTTATCTGGGAATGACTCTACAAAGTCGTGTGCCTGAGCAAGCTGGCAAGCGTGTATAAGCTCTTCGTCGGTTGCGTCTGGATTACCCCAACGCAGGTTTTCTTTAATTGTACCAGAAAACAGTACATTCTTCTGTAAAACAACTGCAACAGAGTTACGTAGGGTGTCAAGGTCGTAATCCTTAACATCTACACTGCCAACCTTAACCGAGCCTGTGCTTACATCATACAATCTTGAAATCAGCTGTACAAGGCTTGATTTTGAAGAACCTGTACCACCTATAATACCAATAGTTTCACCTGATTTAATATTAAGGTTAATATTCTTTAGGCAGTAGTTATCGCTATCCTTTTTATAGCTAAAGTTTACATTCTCGAACACAATACTACCGTCAGCAACCTCTGTAACAGGATTTGCTGGATTTTTAATATCGCTTTTTTCCTTTAAAATCTCTACAGCACGCTCAATAGACGCTCTTGAGATAGTAAGCATTACAATTACAATAGAGAACATCATAAGGCTTATAAGAATTGAAGAAGCATAGGTAATAAGACTCATAAGCTGACCTGTTGTAAAGCCAAGCTGAGGATTGTTACCCGAAGCAACTATAAGCTTTGCACCAAACCAAGAAATAAGAACAATACAGCCATAAGAACAAAAGCTCATAACAGGATTAGCCAAAGCCATAAGCTTTTCAGCCCTTGCAAAATCATTATAAATCTCTGATGAAACATCCTTAAACTTTTTAGTTTCGTAATCCTCTCTTACAAAGGATTTTACAACTCTTATACCTCTAACATTCTCTTGAACAATATTATTAAGCTTATCGTAGGTTTTGAAAACTCTGTTAAATATAGGATGTGCGTTTCTTGTTAAAAACAGCATTGCAACACCTATAATAGGCACACAGGCTACATAAATCCACGCAAGCTGTGAGTTTATTTTAAACGAAGCAACAATAGCCACAATAAGCATAATTGGTGCACGTACAGCCATTACCATTGACATCTGGTAAGCCATTTGAATATTACCTACGTCTGTTGTAAGTCTTGTTACAATACTTGATGTAGAAAATTTATCTATGTTAGAAAATGAAAATTTCTGTACATTGTAGAACATATCCTTACGCAGATTTTTAGCAAAGCCAGTTGCAGCCTTTGCAGAGGTTACACCACCTGCTATACCAAAAAATAAAGATAGAAAGCTTAATCCCACAAGCAGTATGCCTATTTTCCACACAACACTTAAATCACCCTTATCTACACCATAGTCAATTAGATATGCCATATAATAAGGGATAAGTACCTCCATTATAACCTCTAGCACCTTAAATATAGGAGTTATAATAGAAACCCATTTGTATTCTCTTACACTTTTTAATAGAGTAAACATATTCTCCTCCTGTTTCTAAAAATTTTGTCATTATAATAAATCCTTAAGATTATTACGCACCTTGTGGCACACATTAAGAAAAACACGGTATTCTTCGTCAGAAATGCCCTTTACCATTTCTGTATCAAGCTCTTTTACACTTTCAAGAATTTCTTTATGCACACTTTCACCAAGTGCTGTTATTACAATTTGTTTTAGTCGAGCATCGTGCTCAACCTCTAAACGCTTAATATAACCGTTATTTTCCATATGCTTAACTACAGCTGTTACTGCTGAACGAGTAATGTAAAATTCTCGTTCAATATCACGCTGATATACATTCTCGTCTTTATGCTCACAAAGATATCCGAGCACCCAGCCGTGCATAAAGGTACAGTTATCAACATCCAGCTTTTTACCCTGCTGTACTGTTGCACGCATCATCAGATTATTTACAGACCTCAGCACAGGACCAAGCTCTGTAGCGTTTTCTACATCAAATGCCAATTTTTCACCCCCTTTATAATGTTTAAAAGAAAACAGTTCAACAAAAAACTGTTTAATATTAAACAATATTATAACACTAGCATTTGTTATTGTCAACAAATATATGTATATGTTTTTGGTTATAATGTATTAACCATTTTATTGGTTTGACTATGAAATTTAATTGTAGTATCATTATATAAAATATCACGAGGTGACCTTATGCTACTACAACCAAATTATTATAACTCATTTGAATGTATAGCTGATAAATGCAAGGATAATTGCTGTATTGGCTGGGAAATTGATATTGATAACGATACCTACGAAGAATATGCAAAAATTGGTGGCACACTTGGTGACCGATTAAAAAAATCAATAGAAACTGTAGACGGTGTACATTCATTTAAGCTTGATAAAAACGAGCGTTGTCCTTTTTTGAACAGCAATAATTTATGTGATATAATTTGTGAGCTTGGTAAAGACAAGCTCTGCCACATTTGCAAGCACCACCCACGATATATAAATAATTATGAAGGTATAACAGAAATCGGCTTAGGGCTTGCCTGTGAGGAGGCTTGCAGAATTATACTTAATCAGCAATCACCCACATATATTATAGACAGTGACACAAAGCAAAAATTCATACTTGAAGGCTCAAATTCTAAAACCCTTACATACCTGTACAAAGCACGAGATATTATTATAAGCCTGCTTCAAAACAGAAATTATAATATACAGCAAAGACTATATGCTACTGTTGCTTTATGTGAGTATATTCATAATGATTGGTTTTCTGACAAAAGTGATGACGAGCTTATAATGTCGCTTGGTAAGCTTGAAAAAGAAACAGAAATCATATTTTACAGTATTGACCAAAATACTGTTAATTGCACTACTGATGATAAAAATAAGCTTGTAAGCTTGATTATCAGTGATTACACTAAGCTAGAGGTTCTTGATAATAAATGGATAGCTTTAATTAACAATACATTAAGCTATATTGATAATAACAACTGCTTGTTAGACTTCAATTTTAATCACAGCGACTTAATTTTTGAAAATATGCTTGTTTATTTTATGCACCGATATTTTATTGAAAATTGCTTGAATGATTGTATTATAGAAAATGCATTTTATATGCTTTCGGAATATGTTTTAATAAAAAGCCTGTACGCTTATTGCCAAAACATAGGTAATAATTATACTATTGAAGATATAGTACATAGCTATTCAAAGGAAATAGAATATTCTGATAAAAATATGGAGGATTTGCTTGAAGTCTTTCATTATAATATTGCCTATAATAAAGAAAATATATGTTCACTTATATTATAAAATAAAACAAAAAAGCATTATGTGCCACAACCTATAAATGTGTGACCATAATGCTTTTACTATTTATATATTATTTATTAATAGCGAACCCAACCCACTAAACGCTGAATTTGAGAAGCTTTACCCAAATCGCCATATATTCTTAGCTTGCCTACAGTATAAGCAGCTATAGCGTTCATTTCGCCTCTTGCAATTTTAAGAAAATCGTATGTATCTGCAACAAATAATGTATCGTGATTTTTATAATCATAAGGCTCTACATTTACTTGTCCGTCATTAAACAGCACATAAAAGGTGCCTCCACCCTCGCCTGTCATTGTAACCTGCATTGCTATATGCTCGGTACACTCGTGTACATCTGAGTGAATAAAAATGTTTTTGATTTCGCTGAACGCTTCCTGAAAAGTCATACTTATCCTCCGTTTTTTAGCTTACTGGCCATAAGCCTGTCATATAAATACCTCAGTTTTTTACCGGTAATCCTTTAATTAATATATATTAAATTCCCGAAAAAATATTACCGATTTGTAACTTTATTTATGGTATCATTACACCCGAATAAAGTCAATATCCAAATTTTATTTTGTAGCTTTATGTAAAAGCAACATATAACCACTTGATTATTTGTAATAATTCACAACGGAAAAATCAGGTACAAAAACACCCTCAGTGCTTTACCATGCACCATTGTGCAGTAAAAGCCTGAGGGTGTAATTTTTAATTATTACCTTATTAAAATTTAAATAAAACTGTTATTCAACCACTGTGCAACCACAATTACATAGCTTAGCTATAAACACATCGCTATACTCTGCTTTGAGAATATCAGCTGCTGTATCTGCATCTTGCTGTGTGCTGTAAACGCCATAAACAGTTGGTCCACTACCACTCATAACAGAAGCAAGTGCACCGTTCTCTATCATAATTGCCTTAATTTTCTGTACCTCGTCAATTTGTAACAGGCTGTCAAAATCGTTATACAAGCCATTGCAAAAAGCGTCTACATTATTGCAATGCATTGCGTTTATTACAGCTGTACTATGAACTGATGTTGAATATGGTCTTTCATCTGACTTTTTATATGCTAAAGGAGTAGACACATTCACATAAGGCTTGCAAAGTAAAATGTATTTATCCTGCATACATTGGTTATTTTCTAGCTTTTCAAGTGTTGTACCTATACCGGTTGCAAGCATTGTACCACCATATAAGCAAAATGGTACATCAGCACCAATTTTTGCACCTATCTGTGCAAGTATGTCTATGCTAAGGCTTGTACCATAAAGCTCATTTAAAGCTACAAGCACAGCAGCACCGTCTGTACTGCCACCAGCCAAGCCAGCCTGTGCCGGAATATTCTTTTGAATATGCACATCTACCCCACACTCAATATTACAATGCTCTGCAAACAGCAATACAGCCTTGTATGCTGTGTTGCGTTCATCACACGGTACAAAGTCTTTATCGCAGGTAAGCTTTATACCACCATTATTCTTTTTAACTGTTACAGTGTCGCACAAATCAACAGCTTGCATAATCATATCTACTGTATGATAGCCATTTTCAAGCTTACCAGTAATATCTAATGTAAAATTAATTTTTGCAGGTGCCAGAACCTTTACCATTTTGTCACTTCCTAAAAATTACTTTATTTCTTTTAAAAATTCCTCTATCCTATCAAGTGCCTCTATAATATGCTTTATCGAGAACGAGTAAGACACACGTATAAAGCCCTCACCACTATCTCCAAAGGCATTACCAGGTACAACTGCTACACTTTTAGCTTTAAGCAAGCTCATACAAAAATCCTCTGAGGATAGCCCTGTGCTTTTAATGCAAGGGAATGCATAAAAAGCACCCTCTGGCTCAAAGCAGCTAAGACCCATTTCTCTGAAGCGTTTAACAACTAAACGTCTACGCATATCGTATTCATCACGCATTTTTTGTACATCCTTATCACCATTTCTCAATGCCTCAATAGCAGCATACTGTGCTGTGGTTGGAGCACTCATTATTGCAAACTGGTGTAGCTTTGTCATTGCGTCTGTTATAGGCTGTGGTGCAAGTGAATAACCCAAACGCCAGCCTGTCATTGAATATGACTTTGAAAAGCCACTTACAACTACAGTACGCTGTTGCATGCCATCTATCTCGGCAAAGGATATATGCTTTTTCCCGTTGTATGTAAGCTCTGCATAAATTTCATCTGAAATAACAAACAGATTATATTTTTCAACAATTTCAGCTATAGCCTCAAGCTCTTTTCTCTCCATAATTGCACCAGTAGGATTATTAGGGAAAGGTAGCACCAAAAGCTTTGATTTTGGTGTAATCATCTTTTCAAGTAGCTGTGGCATAAGCTTAAAGCTGTCTTCTTCTTTTGTTTCTACCACAACAGGTATACCGTCTGCCATTTGCACAAGTGGCTCGTAGCAAACAAAGCTAGGCTGTGGAATAAGCACCTCGTCACCTGCGTTGATAAGTGTACGCATTGCAAGGTCGATAGCCTCTGAACCACCAACGGTTACAAGACATTCCTCAACACCGTTATACTTTACATTGAATCTTCTGTGATAATACCTTGCAATTTCGTTTCTTAGCTCGGTTAAGCCCTTGTTAGAGGTATATTTTGTCTGACCAGCCTGCAAAGAAGCAATACCAGCCTCTCTTATATGCCATGGTGTTTTAAAGTCAGGCTCACCAATACTCAGTGAAATAATATTTTCCATTTCACTTGCAATATCAAAAAATTTTCTTATACCCGACGGTTTAATCTCTTTTATTTTATTATTAAGTACGCTTTCGTAATCTATCACAGTATAATACTCCTTTTGTCCTGTTCATCGTCATCATAAAAAGATATACCACTCTTTTTATAGGTTTTAAGCTGGAATCTTGTATTTGTTGACAATACACCATCAATTGTAGAAAGGCGTTTTGCAACAAACATAGCAATATCTGTAATACTGTCACCCTTTACACAGGCAAGAAGGTCATAGCCACCTGCCATAAGGTATAAAGAGTCAACCTCGTCAAAATCTAAAATCTGCTTTGCGATTGTATCAAAGCCTGTATCCTTTTGTGGAGTAACCTTCAGCTCTATATACGCAGTAGCCTTGGCACCAGGTACATTATTGAAATTTATTATCGCTTTATGTCCCTTTATAACACCGTCTTTTTCGTACTGCTTTATTTTTGCCTTTATGTTTTCTTCTGTGTCGTTAAGCATAGCAGCCATTTCTGCACAAGAAAGGTCGCTGTTTTCGCTTATTAGCTGTAAGATTTTATCCATAGTAGCTCACCCCATAAGTTTAATCTATACAATAATTATATAACAAATTTTTTCTACTGTCTACATCAAGTTACTGTGTTGAATAAGATTATGCTATGTGTTAAAATATATTAAGAATTAACTTAACAAAGGAATCTGATTATGAGAGAAATAGTAATAGGTAAAAACGACGCTAACCAGCGTTTAGATAAATTTTTAACCAAACGCTTTAAAAATATGCCTAAATCACTTATGTACAAATATATACGCACTAAGTACATTAAAGTGAACAACAAAAAGTGCGAAATTTCCACACAGCTTCACGAAGGCGATGTGCTGAAGCTTTTTATTAAAGATGAATTTTTTGAAGACAACACACCAGCCGAAAGCTATGATTTTCTTAAAGCACCAACAAAGCTTGATATTATTTACGAGGATAGCAACATTTTGCTTTTAAACAAAAAGCCTGGTGTTATTGTACACCCTGACGAGAAATATCACTTTGACTCTTTAATCTCAAGGGTGCTTCACTATCTATATGATAAAGGAGAGTACAACCCAAAGGACGATAAAGCCTTTGCACCGGCACTGGTAAACAGAATAGACCGTAACACCGGTGGTATTGTTATTGCTGCAAAAAATGCCGACAGCCTTAGAGCCTTGAATGCAAAAATGAAAACCCGAGAGCTTACCAAGCTTTATTTATGTATGGTACAGGGTACTGTAAAGCGTAAAGAAGGTTTACTAGGTGGTTATCTTGAAAAGGACGAAAAGAAAAACAAGGTGGCAATACTGAAAAAGCCTACACCAGACAGCAAGCCAGTTAAAACAAAATATACAGTTTTATCAAACATAAAGGGCAACAGCCTTTTAGAGGTAGATTTACTTACCGGAAGAACACACCAGATTCGAGCACACATGGCTTCTATTGGTCATCCACTTATGGGTGACACAAAATACGGCTATAAACGCAAGGGTGATAATGATTTTTATAAATATCAGGCACTTTATGCATACAAAATAACCTTTAATTTTACCACAGACGGTGGTTGCATAGAATATCTTAATCACAAGAGCTTTGAGGTTAACAAAAATAGTGTGTGGTTTTTAGAGGATAATAATTAATACGATTGTATACTTACTGACAAAAAACACAGCTTGTAACATATGCTACAAGCTGTGTTTTTTCTTTACAATGGTATTACTGTATCACCTATCTGAATTTCTTTTACATTTTCTATATCTATTGCTGCCATTTTTATGTTTTCTTCATCATTGGTAAGAGAAATTCGCAGATTTGAAACAAGCTCTACCTCACCTGTTTTTTCATTCATAGAGGTGGTTTGCCCTTCCCACAACAAATAATATTCTGTACCATCATTCATTCTTAGCAGGGTTACACGGTCATCATTTTGAACCTTTTCAGAAATATAAGAAATAAAGTATGACATATCCTTAAAATCACACTGGAATTGTAATGTAAACGGAGATACAACAAGCTTTGAGCTTCTTACCTCTGCTCGCTCTCGCTGGATTATAGCCTTAGCTGTTTTGCTGTCTAAGGTATATTCCTTGAAGTTTTCTCTGAAATTAAGGTTTAGTGAAGATTTTATTTTAAAATCCATTTCGCTATAGCTGATAACACAAAATTCATCCTTTTGAAGCTCCTCGTTATATACTACCTCCAGCTTCTGATTATCCCTTAGCTTATATTTCTTTTCAAGCTCTTTCTTTTTGCTGTCATAGATTTTTTCGTACTCGTCATGGTTATCGTAGCTGGTTACCATACAGATATAATCCTTGCCATCCTTTTGGGTAACACTAAAGTTTTCCCATTTATCATCTTCAGGGTCATATTCATATGCTTCATCAAGCTCATTAATACGATTTACAATAGCGGCATAATATTCGTCGCTGGTTGTACTGCCATTTACAGGCTTACATTCCTCTACTATTTCAATCTCTTCTGTTGTTACATCATCTATATATTCGCCTGTATGTTCATCTATCTGCTCAAAACAAAGCTTATCTAATTCAACAGTCATCTTTCTGCCTCTTATGTTTATATTTGAATTAAAGCAAGCATAAGCAATTATTGTTTTTTCATCTACAACATTACAGCTTGTACGCCAGCTTGCACCATAGGCACAAGGCAAAAAGCTAAAGAGTCTTTCTTTTACTTCAAAGTGTGTGTAATCAAAGGATACATCTGTGCTTCTGACATCATCAACAGGGAAGTCAAACGCTGTATTATCCTTTTTAGTAAGCTTATATGCTATATAAACCTCGCTATTATTACCAGCAGAGATTCCCAGCAACTCTGCATTAATATTATCATCGGTACAACTTATTTTTACATTGCCACCACTGTACAAGCCGTCTTCACATTCACCACTGAACAGATAGCCAAAAACATCACTGAATTTACCACTGGCGTATGCTGTAGTAGAAATTGATGCAATAATTGCGATAATCGCAACCAGTGCCATTATCGGACCTTTTTTGCGTCTTTTACGCTTTGATTTATTAATATTCTCAAAAACAGAATTTTTTATATTTTCATAGCTTACACCTGTTTCTTCAAAAACTGTATTTTCATCTATTGTATTCTCATTATTCTCATAAAAATCAAATGGATTGTAACGCTTCATTACTAACTCCCCTTTCTTCCAGAAGCTTTTTAAGCTTAGCCTTTGCCCTACGGATTTTAGTTTTTACTGTTTCAACATTTATTCCCATAATGTCAGAAATCTTTGACGATGACTGATAGTAATAGTAGTGTCTTAAAATTATTTCACTATCAGGCTCACCCATAGCATTTACGGCATTGTAAAGAATGCCCCCCAGCTCCTTATCCTCTGTGTGCTTACTAAGAGTAAATTCGTCCTCTATAATAACATCGTCAAGGTGTAAAATATCAGGTTGCTTTATATCTCTTATCTTGTTTTTTGCCCTGCTTTTCACAATACTACACAAATAACCCTTTAAGCAATCTGCTTGCACCTTATCTGCATTGTTCCACAGCACTAAAAAGCTATCTGCCACAACCTCCTCGATATCATACGCTGAGAGCGTACCATTTGAAATATTATAAACTATAGCAGACATTAGTGCAGTATACTTCTGCATAATTTTCTCTAGTGCTTGTTCATTACCCTTCTTTAGCTTTTTTACCAACTGCTCATCATTCATTTTTATCATCTCCTTTGTAAAAAT
>JAXJJE010000178.1:0-2115 GCA_036298405.1 Acutalibacteraceae bacterium | reverse complement strand
CTATAAACATATCCTACTGCTGGTTAAGGTAATTGTCTAATCGTTTTTCAATATCGCCCTGAAGGCCGTTATTATTCATCAAAATAGTCTTGCTTTTTTGAAGTGACACCAAATCATTTATCAAGTGATAATCTTCAGGATGTTCTGCACAAACCTTTTCAAGAATTAAGCGTTCTTGATACTGCATATTTTCAAGAGGCATATTGCGTTTATAGACCTCATTGTATATATCTGTTACTTTGGGTTCGAAGAATCCATCACGATACCAATTAATTTGAATCGCCACTAATTCTTGATTTGAAATCAGTTCCATATGGGGCTTTACTTTTTGCATATCACGCTGAAGCTCTAAAAGTTTCTTGAGCATATCACGACGATATTCAATAGTATAGTTTCCTTGATTGTGTCCATCGGCATCCTGTGCAGCTTGACCATTTCGGCGTGTTGCATATCGATTCTCCGAAATATTACGACCTGCAACCATCTCGTCTCTATATTTTAGCAGAGGCGCCATCCACTGGTTACCATTGTTGATTAGAGCCTTCATTGACTTATCCTCTTTAACAACAGTACAAACCCAACAACCGAAACGACTCTGACCACAAGATGGTTGAGTTTTATCGGTTATTACGGTTGGGCACTCATAGTCGTCAGCTGTTGCATCTGCATAAATCTGGAACAATTTCTTATTATCATACCCCCAAGGCGATGGTTCGTTGTTAAGTATATACCACACCTCTTCCAAATACAAATCCTTAATAGGAGGATATGTGTATGTGTTCGGATTCAAAGGGTGCTTTGTAAGACGCTTTCCTTTAATCTCGTGACGGCGAATAGACTTCGCTCGAGTCGCACTCTCAGTTAAACGGGTGCCAATTAACACAATAGCTTCACCCATAACATCTACCTTATCGAGAATGAATTGGGTGGTTGGCTTAATCTTTAATCGATCAGTACACCATCTGAAGGTATTGTTAGGAACAGGATAACCCTTACCTAAGAAACTAATCCAAAAACTATCTTCTAATTTTGGAACTGTTGTTTGAACATTGATTGGCAATTTTTGCTCAATAGCGGCAGCTCGGATACAATCCATCACTTCTACAATGTAGTCTGTGATAATAGGGTTCTCAACAAGTGTATCATTATTTACGACATACACTTGTCTCGCTAGGGCTTTATTCCCCTGCTCCTCTCGTATAGCGAGCAACGCCCTCCATACCAGAGTTAGGACAACAGTACTGTCCTTGCCCCCGCTAAAACCTATAATCCAAGGTATGTTATTATCTTTTTCAAGATATTGCTCCTTGATGTCATCTATTATGTATTCAATGCGTTTCGACATTTTATATTACTCTTTTTGAGATTTTAAAAGCACACGAACATCAACATCTAATAGATTAGCTATCTCTTGTAGTTGTGCAATCGAAGGCTGTGACTTATTAGAACACCATCTTGAGATCGTGTTCTCTGATTTACCCATCTGTTCAGCTAACCATCTATTGGTTTTCTGTTTTTCAACAAGTGTAACCTTTATTCTATTCATCACTATTTGTTGATTATTCGACATCTTAATTCAAATTATATCCATTAAATTATGAACAAAGTTACACTTTATTTTCCATACAGCAAACTTTACGGACTATATAATTGTTGTTCCAAGAATAATTTGGTGAACGTATTGGCTATTTCCCATATTTTTAGTAACTTTATAAGAAAAATTATGGGATTATTTGAGGAATATAAGAATCATCCTGATAAGGCTGTTAGAGAAAGAGCCAACAATTGGGGTGCAGCAATAGGCTTACAGAATGTAGATGGGCTTAGCGTGTCTGAATTTCTGATTCAACTTGCTCGACAACAAATTGAGGGTAAGATTACGATGGAGGAAGTTACCCAAAGACTCAATGAGCATTACAAGCATAGAAAACTATATAGTTCTACTTATGAGATTGTTCCTCCTAACTCAGAGATGATCAAAAGAATGAAAGAGGAAAACGAACTCAGACGCCCAAAGATGTATGAACAGGATTCAACCATCTGAAATTCTTGACTGTTGATGTAATAATTTCAGTTGACTATAAAATGTTGCCGACTGAACTCGTGAGCCACACT
>JAXJJE010000177.1:0-10232 GCA_036298405.1 Acutalibacteraceae bacterium | reverse complement strand
TACCACGCATGGTTGCATGAGTCAAACAATGAAGGCTTTGTGTGCCAACGAACAATACGGCTTAGCAATGGATGTGGTTTCCGAAGTTGCAAATGCTACTTATACTGGCTTGGTCGCCGCTGTGCCAGAGCGCGACCGTGATGTATTGGAAGAAATGGCCGATAAGCTGATGAAAAACCGTAAAAAAGGAAAATAAGTTTTGGCTATAACTGTAATAGATAATGTCGTACAGGGCACGCAAGAATGGTTGGACTTGCGTGCTGGCCGCGTCACTTGCAGTAATGCTTTATTGCTACTAGAAAAGGGTGTCAATGCTTGTATTGCCGCAAACAATGATGCCGCTAATCGTGTAACTCCAAACGGAAATATTTACGCAGAACGTGGTCATGTCCTAGAAGCCGACATCCGTAAAAAGTTTAATGAAAAACTAGAACCCTCTGGTCTTGAACTACTAGAGGTTGGCATGATTATCAATGATAAATACCCTATTGCTGGCTATTCCCCAGATGGCTTAGTTGTAAAATCTGGTGACTTTCGTACTAAATACGAAGCGATTATTGAAATCAAAGCCTACAATGATATTGTAATTCGTGGTGGCAAAGAAGTTTATGTTGGCAAACACGCTAAAGCCTGTGAATCCTATGATAATGTGCCACTCAATGCTCGCGCCCAAATTCAAATGGAACTGTTAATATCTGAAGCCCCTGTCTGTTATCTGATATTGACCAATCCTGATGCCGCTGATGGTGTTCCAAAAACTTTTGTGCATACTGTATATCCAGATGAACAAATACAATCACGGCTAATTGAAAAACTTTCACGCGCTAATATGAATAAATAGAAAACGAAAAACTTTCACGCACGAAAACGAAAAACTTTCGCGCGCGAAAAACATACAAAAACATAAAACAATGTGTTTTTGCCGATGAATAATGGATACATATCAGCAATATGTATCCATTACGACCAACCAAAAAGTGTACATATCAGCTATATGTACACTTTTTTGCCACTCTACGAAAATGGCTGGAGTTTATGAAATATATGCCCCCTTCACCGGTCGGCGCCGTGACCATGTGGTGATGGGGTGTGAGGCGGTCTATGCAAACTTATCAGTCGATTGCCCCTGTGCTTTAATTATAGCACTTTTTATACAAGATGTTGGAAAAATGTGATATGAACCCTCAAAAACACTGGAAAAATGTGATGTGCTATCCATCAAAACACTGGAAAAATGTGATGACTTGTCACGAAAAGTAGGTAGTTTTCGTGACAAATACCAGCAGCGCCAATCCAGATTTAAGTCCATATTTTGGTAAAAATGCCCAAAAACGGTAATTAAAATCGCTAAAAATATATATTTAAGTGCTGAAAACGGCTGAAATTAAAGTAAGGACGTCGATTATAAAGTGCGGCAGCCGCCCCGCCGGGGTGACAAGATAAAAGTCCCTTAAAGTAAAGCCATCAAAACACAAAAGGCGTTTGTTAAAGACTTAAAGACCAATCAAGAACCTTAAAAAGACCTGAAACGAACCTTAAAAAAGCCCGAGAACCTTAAAACGGCTTGTTAAAGACACAAAAAGATGCCGTCAGGCTTCATATAAGCCCGTTTAAGGCTCTTTGATACCATATATTATATATATGACTACAAAATGAAAAAGACGATTGTTTAAGGGGCTTCTGTGAGGTCGCTGAAAAACGATTTTGAAACGATTTTGCCTAAGTTACTTGACAAGACTACATTAAAGATGATATAATATAAAAAATGCTTGAATTGCGGCAAGCCCAACTTGATAAAGTTGCTTCAGATGGGACCGTAAAACAAGCGAAAGCACATTACGGAGTAAACGATTAAAGTCTAATGCAGAAGGCGGCTTTTGGGAGAAGTCGCGCAGAATAAGGACCTAGCAAAAGACCCGTTCGTAGCGATACGACTCAAGTCTGTTATCTGAAAAAAGATTAGAGAAACGGTTAAAGAACTTTTGAAAAGCCTTTGCAAAAGCCGAAGTGCTGGAGTGTCTTTGATTAGACACACACATCAGGTTGACAGTGTGAGTTAATAGTCTTTAGTCCCGTAGATGATGACCCCAGCACAGTGAAAGTCTGAGCATCGGAGAAGTCATTGTTCATTAACATCAAGTCCTTCAGAAAATAGAAATCACAAATAAAACTGATGTTTAATGACTACTTATCAAACTTAAGAAAGGATTTTCTATGTATAGAAACCACGAAGAATTGCTTGCTGAGGCTTATACCAAAGTAGTAAAAGCAATCAAGGACGAATACAAAGATGACAAAATAAGAAATGATGTTGTAGATGCTTTAGTCGAACAACTAAAGTTCAACATCAAAGGCACAAAAGCAGACCTTGCTGATAAGCCTTTTGATTGGGCTGGGTTTAATTATAGTGATGAAAAAAGCGTAGTTTATGACGACTTCATCATAAATAATATCTTTGGGAATATCTTGATGGATTATACCTGCAAGGCATCCTATGAAGATATTATCGAATTAGACGAATACCTAGTCGATAAATTTGAGAAAGTGTGGCTAAGATGATTGAATTTAGACTACAAATTCCGAACTGGCCATTAGTCCAAATGACGGGCTACGAACCAAAGACAACCTATTGGGAAGATTTCTCAATAGCAGATTCCTTTGGAGCAGCAGAAGTCAGGGACACTTTCAAACGCTGTTTTACAGACGATGTAAAACAGAATGTAGAGTATATCACGGAATTAGTGATGGTGCTTAACTGGAAGATACATCAACATTATCAAAGTAATAGGTCGCTTGCTGAAGTCTATAATAAATTATGGGCCACAGCAGACAGTTGGTGTATAGACAACCTTAAAGACAAAGAGTTGTCTTACTTTCTAAGGACCACCGACTAGGCTTGTGATTGATAGCGACTGTTAAAAGCAGTCGCTATTGGCTTTTAATAATTAAATTAAATTAAAGGAGAATTAAAATGGGTTTAGATATGAACCTTTATCGTGAGACTTATGTTAAAAACTGGAAATTCCAGAAAGAAAGTGAGCATCACGATATAACGATTAAGCGCGGCGGCAAAATTCGCACAGATATTAAACCTGAGCGAATTATGTCAGTCGTAGAAGATGTAGCCTATTGGCGCAAAGCCAATGCTATACATAATTGGTTTGTAGAGCATTGTGGAAAAGGTATTGATGAGTGTCAGCGAATAAGTGTTGATTACAAAGATTTGCAGACGCTTCTCAAGACGGTCAATACAGTGCTTGACAGTATAGAACTTGTTGATGGAAAGGTTTTAACAGGTAAAAAATTCGATGTTAAAACCAAGCAACTCACTGAAATCTATGCTGATGGCAAAGTCGTCAAAGATGCTACCATAGCACACGAATTATTGCCAACCAGAGAAGGTTTCTTCTTTGGAGATACAGATTATGATGAAGCCTATGTTGAGGACTTGGTTAAAACGAAGGAAGTTTTAGAAGATTTGCTAGAACAACCTGAAGATTTTGACCAAAGTTTTTACTATCAGGCTTCGTGGTAGGAGGCTGAAGATTAACTATGGAAGAAGCACTTAAAGAAAAAGACCTCTATTGCGGAGTCGAAAGAGGTCGAGAATCAGAATATGCCCATATATATTTTGTATGGGCATATGACATAGATGAAGCCTATGAAGAACTTGGAAAAGTTCTTGATGGTATGGGTGTTCATCACGATGAAGATGTAAGATTCGAGTATTTCTGTTTCAGCGTAGAAGCAGACAATCTCTATGGGCAAGAGCACAACGCCGTTGTTGATAAGAACGGTGGTGTGAGCGTTAAACTATAAGATTAAGAAAGGAACAGTATGAACGATAAAATAAGTGTCGCTATTATAGCGACTTGTTTAGCATTGAATGGGATTTTGCTTGGAGTCCTACTCAATGACGCTACATATGACAAGCAATTAAAATTAGCAAAATATCAACTAGAACTGTGTAAGGAAGATTTGAAATCGGGTCATTGTGAAGTCGAAGTTTACCGATATGACGATGAAGCCGTTAATCAAGGTCTAAATGACACAGTTGTTTTGACTAAGAAAGGAGCGTAGTTATGGTTGAAGATAACTATCATCTAGAAGCAGGTGAGGACGAAAACGAAGAAGCCAATATGCAACGCCTGTTAGCCACACCAAATAAGATGATTAAAGCAAAGCTCATTGTTGAGTATGTTCAAAACGCAGCCTATTATGAGTGTGACGATGAAGGCAATGTCATAGACGACCAAAATAGTATGTCTGTAATAGACGAACCTTTTTATACCGAGTATCAAGTATGGCTCGGCTCAGATGAAAAAGGCTATACCTATGAGCGTTCGTATCCGCTCAATAAAATGGACGAAGCAATAAAGTTTGTAAAACAATTTAATAATGTAAAGGAGTTTTAAGAGATGCTACAAACAGCAATTTATCAGGTGCCTACTTTAATCGAATTGTGTAGGCGTTCAAAAAATAACTTGTTAATAGTTGGTGACCCAGGTGTTGGTAAATCACAAACTATTAAGTCGCTTGAAAGCGAACATTGTAAGGTTACAATGCTAACTGGTTCAAGCACCTATGAGGAAACCGTGAACGGTATTCCAAGAGATAACAAAGAAAAGAATGTTCAGGACTATACAAGACCGGCTTGGTTTGTTGAGATGCTTGAATGGTCTAAGACTCATACTGGAGATGACGATTATCAAATCTTCTTCATAGATGAATATAACACGGCAGACCCTCAAGTTCTCAAGACATTCCTAAGTATCTTGACTGAGCGTCAGATTCCGACCCAGCCTGAGCCTATTCCAGACGATGTGGTCATAGTTGCAGCAATGAACCCAGCAAGCCAGAACGAAGGTGAAGAACTTATCAGGCCAATGGCTTCTAGGTTCTTGACTGTTGAGATTCTATCTACAATGGATTCGTTCAAGCAATATATCACGGGTGATACAGAGCACCGTTTGCCGAAACTTTGTAATATACTTGATAAACCGGAAAAACTTGATAACCCCAGAATGGAGGACATTATCGAGCAAATAGTTCCCGACGATTGGCAAAAGTATGAACCAGGCTCATATCACGAAATCAACCCTCGGTCTTTAGACAATTTCTTTAGAGCATTGTCTTGGGTAGGGAACCGAGAATATGCTACACCGCTACTATCTATGGCGTTCTTTGGGAAACACTTTAAGTATCCAGAAGAT
This sequence comes from Acutalibacteraceae bacterium, assembly GCA_036298405.1. Taxonomy (GTDB): domain Bacteria; phylum Bacillota; class Clostridia; order Oscillospirales; family Acutalibacteraceae; genus CAG-964. The sequence continues at coordinate 5,019 of JAXJJE010000177.1, read as the reverse complement.
AAGCAGGTTGCAGAAGCCAAAAAACAAGCCAGAAAAGAAAAGGTTAAAAACGGCTCAGTAAACCCGACTATGGAAGAACTTAGAGCAATGACCACAGAAGACCTTAAAGCATTGAACATTAAGATGCTTGCTAAGGGTGGTTCTGGGATTTCTGTTGTAGCCAACATCAGTCAAATCTTGATGGAACGTGGTGAAGTTGTTTAATAAATGTTAATGATTAAAGAAAGGTTAATAAGATGTCAACATTTAATAATATAGTTGAAGAACGCGAGAAGGAACTATCGCGAATAAATGATAATAGAAGTTCTTACGACACAGAAGCAAGAATGTCTGTTATCGGTCTAACCAATGTCAAAAAGTGTATTGAAAGAGGTTTCGATTATAAAGACGCTAGTGAAAGTATGTATGTCCATAGCAGTTGGGACATAGATAACTGGACTCAAGAAGCCTATAACAAGTTCGTTGCTTTAATCGCGAAATCTAAGGGCAAATGTAACTCGCCTTTTGCATTAAAGCTGTTTGAAATGGGCGTTCCAGATGACTTGATAATCAAAGTCTGTAAGTCATTACCAAATCACCCGTATAAGGCTGTGCGCAGAAGTAAACAATATAAGAAACATCGTGGTAAAAAGACCCAATACAAAGTGCGTAAGGCACCATTCTTGGACAACTTGTTACGAAAGCACTTTGGAGATGATGTTGTTGATAGTATCAAAATGGGCTTTTCATCTGCGTCATATGGTACATCTGCGTCATATGGTATGACGTATAATCTTAAAGAAGCGTTGTCTAAAACAGACTTAGGCGCCTATGACAAGGGTTACAGTGGAGAAGCACTCTCAGACTTGAAACAACCGCTGATGGCCCTAAGTTATTTCCTTAAGTTTGACGAAACAAAGCGCCAGAAGATTCTACACAACGAATTTGCAAAGCAAGTATTGCTGGCACATTATTATGAGAACAATGTGCCAAGAGATTTAACAGCCTTTGATAGAAAAGCCTTTGTGAAGAAACAGGCTCAAGACTTGTTCGATGAGCTTTATTCTATGGCAAATACTGAGGGTGTGTTCCCTGAAGGCAAACTTGAAAAGCCTTACGAATACCACACGCTATCTCAGGTTGGTTATCACAGGAACTTGCTAAAAAATGCAGCAGCCCTAGCCAAATATACAAGTGCTATGGTAGCGCTCAACGCTATGGGTCTTGGTTTATATCACTACTCAGAGCATCACGGTGTAGCGAATCCACAAAAGTCTTTCAGCAAAGGTTATATGCGTATGCTGGCTAAGTGTAGTTCTGTATATAAGCAATATTCTTCGCTGATTAGAAAGGGCACACCACCAGAAGCCGCTAGAGCAACTGCCCAGCAAATGCTTGAGTTTTGGCTCAAAGATGGCTCTGTTACGGACGGCAAATGGCTTGTATATCGTCGCTCAGACTGGCAAGCCCCAGAAGTAGAGCAACCCAAGAAACAGCGTAAAACGAGTGGTAATAAAGGTTCAAAAGCCAAGAAAACTTATACCACTATGGCTGAATTGAAGGCTCTACTTGAAGATGCCAATAACAAGGAGTCTGAAAATGAATAACAAAAAGCAAATCTTAATGAGTAAGTATCTGAAGCAGATAACCACCGAAATCAAGCGTGAAATACCGAAGGTTGTTAGGCGAATGTCTGGAGATTTGTCTGTATATCGTTATTTGATAGCACAAAGACCGGTAGTTGCTGATGAGCAACTACCAGCCTTTGCTCATAAGCAAATGCAAGACCATAATAATAGTCCAGCTTTCACGACTGGTGATTATGTCGCTTTCTCATCGGAAAATCTTGCATTACTACTTATAGAGCACGCTGTCAAAAGACTCGATGCCCTAGCCGAAACCCTAAGCGAATCTGAATATCTCAAAAACCTAGAAACCAGTTTTAATCGTATTTACAACGATAATTGGCAATTACAACGAGAAATAGGCGCGATACTGGCTCACGAATATACGCATATTTTATGCGAACATCAAAAGTTTTCTTATCGGTTCGCCAGCAAAAAGCACACAAGACGCGACTTTGTATTATGGCAATATGCTATGGAGATTCAAGCCAACGATGCTATTGATTTGAACCATAATACGGCAGTTTACGAATCGGGCTTTACCAGAGCGCTTTGTGGAGATACCCTAACAAATTGTTATACTTTGGGTGCGATTTATAAAGCACTCAAAAATGACAAAAAACTCTCGGACAAAATCAACGATAAACACAATCAGGCAAACAACGAGCAGCCACAAAATGCCCCGCAAAGCGTGGATGCTGACGCCGATGATGATAATAACGCTGATAATGAACAGCCACAGGACACCGACACTGATAATAGTGGCAATACACAAGCAGAATCAACTACGACTACTACTAAAGCCGAAGATGACGATGAAAAACTCTCGGACGCTGTTTCAAGAGTTGCTCAGTCTATCGAAAACGACATCGAAGAAGCCGAATATGAAGCAGAACATGAAGCTGAACAAAACGATGACACCGATGAGCCAACTACTGAGGTTGTTGATGATGGCAATGACGATGTAGATGATGTCGATAACGACGCTGGGCACAGCCCCGCAAGCGTGGAAGCTACGCCAGCAAAAACAGTCAAGCACAACTATGACGTAGATGCCGATGAAGCCAATGACAACGATGTTGAAAATAAAACTGTTCAGGAACTTGCTGATAGATATAATGACCGTCAAATCGCAAAAAGACTTGCAAAACAGTTTGCAAAACTTAGACAGACCATCAAAGGCGATATGTCCAAGAATAAAACTAAGACTTATTCTCGACCATCTCGTCGAGGCTCGTATAATGGTCTGTTCAGAAAAGGCATCAAGCGTGATACCCGTAGCGTGCCAAAAGTATTAGTAGCCTTAGACTGCTCAGGCTCTATGTCCTCAGCAAAAGTAACAGCTATTGCAAATACGATTGGCACCATAGTCAATGAATTAGGTCGTAGCAACCGAGGCTCATATATATGCTTACACAATGACGATGTTAGATGTCTAGTCCCGCTCTCAGACTGGCAAACAGTAGTAAGACAATATCAAGCCCGTGGTGGTAATAACTTCACTCGGGTTTACCAAAAAGCCCAAGAACTAGATGTCAATGTGGTCTTAAATGTCGGTGATGGTCTAGACTACTTGTATGGCCACGACAAGCGTATTGTCTGGTATGATGTCATAGTCGATTATGACGATACCTATGAAAGCCGTGCTATTGCAGACTGCAATGACGCAAACAATCAAGCCAGAAAAGCGATTATCGTTGATAAGCGTGTGTAAATAAAAACAGAAAACAAGGCAAAATAAAACTAGAAAACACCCAGTAATAATTATTGGGTGTTTTTTATGGCCTGCCAAAAGCACATAGAACAAGGCTACATAAAAAGTATAATAAAAAGCCTACATAAATAGACTCTCACTTAGGCATTGTTTTATTGTTTTTGACTTACCAAAAGCCATACAATAAGCGGTAGTTAAGCCATACCTAAGACCTTCAAGACACCTTATAACTGATACCATACCCACACCTGAAGTCCAAAATGCGACTAAGACTCTCTGAGATGCTAAAAGTGCCAAAAGCTATGTATTTTAGTGGTCAAAAAAGACCATAAAGACCAAATATGCGACCATTACAAAAAGCCAACACAACAGTTATTCGCCCCGCATAGCGTGGATGCTATTAAATGGCTGTATAAATGGTGGTATAATTAAAGCATGACAAAACGACAGCTTACAAAAGAAACCCATATGGACAACAGTGATATAGACGATACTACTGGCTTTTTACAAGAAATGAAAAACATTCACGATGAAGGCATAGAGTTATATGGTAGTGGCAGAAGCAAAAGTAATGATAATACTTTAACAGATAACGAAGCCACAGATGATGCATTAGCAGGTGATGTTATTGGGGCTAACGCCTATAAAGATATGGTTGATTTTAAGGATAATGAGCAAAAACTTTCACGAAAACTTTCACGCGAAGTAGTTGATAGAGATACTGGTCATAGGATGCCTTCTAGGATAATCTATGCAGGTAAGAAATTGAAGTTATCCCGCTCACGCTTATGGTATCTTCAGGCATACGGGGGGTTTACTAGACAACAATTCGAGACATTTGTCAAGCACTACCGTAATGAGCTAACCATCGACGAAACAGAGGTAATAGACCTATATTTGCGCAATTTTGCTGGAGATAAGGAGGCTAAAAATATGTTATGGCAGTTGAATTTAGAGCTATTTAAGGTTCTAAAATCAGTTTATGTCGAAGAACTCAAAAATCAGCGTGTAGAACAGCAAACTACCTCTGTTAATCAGCTCTCAGAACAGCTACAAAATATCGGAAAATCCATCCTAGAAGCCGAAAAAAAGACCAAAAAATAGCGAAAAATATTAGAACATATTAGAACATATTAAAAAACATATTAGAACATAATCCCAAGCCAAGAATCGAGGTTTTAGGGGTCTGAATAAAAGCCAAAGGCTGGTGGAAATATGTTCTAATATTAAAGTAAAGACCAAAAGTTCAAGACCTCGGGAACAGGGGTAAAATCGAACTTAAAGTAAAGCCTTCCCCTGTTAGACTATGATTTTTAGCAAAAAGTATTGACATTAAAGATTGATTGGTGTATCATAGATACAGAACATTTAACAGATTGGTAAAGAGTTTAAAGCTTAAAGCTTAAAGCCCCTACCCCTTAGGACTCGCAGACTAAGTCATCTACTCAAGCCGGTAACCCTAAAAACTTGGAGCTTAAAGTTTAAAGCTTAAAGCTTAAAGCCACCACAGGCAAAGCCTGCCCTAAAGCTGTTAAAGCACTCTTTACAATTTTTCCGTTGTCTAAAAGCAAAAACTTTCACGCGTATGTGAAAAACGAAAAACTTTCACGCACGATAAACGATTCTACAACGATTTTGCCTAAGTCACTTGACGAGCTACCCTTAAAGATGATATAATTGTATTAACAATATCGTGATACT
>JAXJJE010000176.1:0-2048 GCA_036298405.1 Acutalibacteraceae bacterium | reverse complement strand
GCTATTGTTACACCAATGAACGCAGATGGTTCAGTAAACTACGATGAACTTGGCAGATTAATTGAATTTCAAATAGAAAACGGCACAGACGCAATTATCGCTTGTGGTACAACAGGAGAATCAGCTACTCTTAACCATGAGGAGCATTGTGGCGTAATTAAGTACACAATCGAGAAGGTAAACGGCAGAGTTCCTGTTGTTGCCGGCACAGGCAGTAACGATACAGCTTATGCTATCGAGCTTACACAAGAGGCTAAAAAGCTTGGTGCAGACGCTGTGCTTTCTGTAACACCTTATTACAACAAATCATCACAGGCTGGCTTAGTAGCTCATTTCAAGGCTATTGCCGAGGCTGTTGATATTCCTATAATCGTTTACAATGTACCAAGCCGTACAGGCTGTAATATTCAGCCTGCAACATATGTAGAGCTAAGCAAAATCCCTAACATCGTTGCAACAAAAGAAGCAGGCGAAAAGGTTGGCGAGGTTGCTAAGATTATCTCTATGTGTGGTGGCAACCTAGATGTTTACACAGGCTGTGACGATTTAACAGTACCTGTTATGTCACTAGGTGGTATCGGTGTAATTTCTGTATTTGCAAATGTTTGTCCAAAAGAAATGCACGAGATTACACAGCTTTGCCTAGATGGCAACTTTGCAGAGGCTAGCAAAATGCATTTGCATTACCTAGAGCTAATGAACGCACTATTCTGCGATGTTAACCCAATTCCTGTAAAGGAAGCAGTTAATATGCTTGGCTTTAACGCTGGTATTTGCAGACTTCCTCTTGTTCCTATGAGCGAGAAATCAACAGAATACTTAAAATCTGTAATGGATAAGTATAACTTAGTAAAGTAATTACAGTGATTAAGGAAGTGTAAAAATGACAAATATAATTTTAAGTGGTTGCTGTGGAAAAATGGGCAGAGTAATCGCTAGAGAAATTGATAAAAGAGAAGATTGCAAGGTAGTAGCAGGTATTGATATTTTTGCTGACAATACAATGGGCTTCCCAGTTTATGACGATTTCAGCAAAATACAGGAAGATGCAGATGTTGTTATCGACTTTTCTAACCCAGCTGTACTAAACGGTTTGCTTTCTTATATAACAGAAAATCAAACTCCAGCAGTAATTTGTACTACAGGCTTCTCAGCTGAGCAGGTTGCTCAGATTAAATCAGCAGCAGAAAAAACAGCTATATTCTACTCAGGTAATATGTCACTTGGTATCAACCTACTTATCGAGCTTGCTAAAAAAGCAACAATTGTATTTGGCAGTGCTTTTGATGTAGAAATTGTAGAAAAGCACCACAATCAGAAGCTAGACGCTCCAAGTGGTACGGCTTTAATGATTGCAGACGGCATTTCAGAGGTTATGCAACAAGAGCCACAGTATGTATACGACCGTCATTCTTACAGAAAGAAAAGAGAAAAGAACGAAATCGGTATACACGCTGTGCGTGGTGGTACAATAGTAGGTGAGCACGAGGTAATCTTTGCAGGACACGACGAGGTTCTTACAATTACACATCAGGCTCAGTCTAAAGAGGTTTTTGCTATAGGCTCAATCAATGCCGCAGTTTATCTAAAGGGAAAAGCCTGTGGTATGTATGATATGTCAGATATGCTACAGGGCAAATGATAAAAGGAGCTGTGTCTATTATGAATACAAACATAACAGTAGATAACGATATTACTCTTGTAATACTACACAATACTCCTGCTGATATGGATTTTATAGCGAAGGTATTTGAAGATATTGCTGCGTTAGAAATTGATATAGATATGATTTCTATTGCACCAGTACAGGGTAGCACAACATCATTATCCTTTACGATTAAAGATGATGATTTAATGAAGCTTCTTGGTTATACCTCAAAGCTAAAAAGTAAAAACATTAAGCCGGTAGTAAGTAGTGGCAACTCGATTATCAGTATTGCAGATGAAGCTATGAAGGATACTCCAGGTATGGCTGCTAAAATCTTCAGAGCTATTTCAGATTCAAATGCTGATATAAGAATTGTATCAACATCACAAATTCAGGTTTC
>JAXJJE010000175.1:0-6161 GCA_036298405.1 Acutalibacteraceae bacterium | reverse complement strand
GTTGATAACGCTGTAGACAATGCATTTAAAGGTAACAACAATAATAATCAACAGCCTTACCAGCAACAGACTTACCAACAACCACAGCGTACTCAGCCACAAATAACCTATGGTGCACCTATAACAATATTACAGCCTAACCTTGCTATAGAGCACGAGCCTTTCACCTACACCATCTCCCCTTGTATTATTACAAACGAAGATGATTTAGATTATGATAATGTTGATGTTGAATTTTTAAAATCTACAAATCTTTTTGAAAAAGACAGTGGTGCAGCAGAAATTCAACTAGCATTTCTGGTTGCTGACAATGAAGACGAAGCCTATAACGATGATTTATTTGATATACTACCTCATATCTACATAGGTAATGATCTACTTTATGATGATTCACGTAAAAGAAATGATATGAGTAATGCTGTATTTTCAAAGGTTGAGAATCATCCTTGTATACACGAAAAACAAGAATTCGATTTACAATACAAAGGCTACCAGACTAAACAGCCATATATACTACATTATGTTGTTTATAACTTTTATGCATCTACTGCAGACAAAGCTGCAAATCGTTCAACCTCAATTGCATTAGAAATTCCTGTTAACTGTGCACCAAACAGAAGAGCAGCTGCATTGCAGGCATTAGACCTGTTTGTAACTAGCTTTAAAATTAAATAAGGGCTTAATAATACTATTTCATTTTAACAGCATATTTGGCATATTTTGCTCGTGACTTCATAGCCTTGCTGTGATATGCTATGAAGTCATATTATATAAAATTCTTTTTGTAAGACCTTATTCACTTTTTATCAAAATTTAGTGTTATACTAATACCTAATTAAACACTAGACATCTTGTCGGCATAATTTACTCAGCACTTCGTCCTTCTTCTTGACAAGCGACAGCTTGCCTGCGTCATCGTCCTCGTTCTGAGCAAATTCTGCTCGACAATCTATTCAATCGTTTAATCAGGTATTAGTATTAAAACAAAAACAGTATAAAAACCGATTGTAAAAGGAAAAGCTTTTACAATCGGTTTATTGTTTATTATATATACTCGGGTTAGCTGTTTTCTATCATATCTCTAACCTTCTGCATTTTTCTGTCTAGCAATGCACTCATCTCGGCACATTGACTAAGCTCTGACGATGTGATTAACATTGTATCCTTAGGCAGGTCCTTTTTGTAGCGTAACTGGTGCTCAAGATTTGCCCAGAATTCCATTGCAATGGTTCTTAGCTGAACCTCTACCTTCATCAATCTTTTTTCATTTTGCAGGAAAATAGGTATCTCTACAATTAAGTGCAGACTTCTATAGCCGTTAAGCTTAGGGTCCTTTATGTAATCCTTGCGTTTTATAAGTCTTATATCATCCTGCTGTAGCAAACAATCTGCAAGCATATATATATCGTCTATAAATGAACATATTACCTTTATTCCTGCTACATCGTTAATTTCTTCTATTGAATTAAGTGTTACTGGTAAATTCTTTTTTAAAAGCTTTTCTCGAATACTTGCTGGTGATTTCAATCTGGTTTTAATGCTATCAATAGGATTACGCTCGTGCAAAAAAGAGAAACGCTCGTTAAGCACTCTGAATTTTGTTTCTACCTCTAAAATTGCACAGCGATAGCACGACATAACCTCTTGGATTTTTTCTAAATCATTTTGTATGGTTGAAACTGAATTTTCACTGATATATTCCGAAATTTCTTGTGCTAATACCCCATTGCTTTCATCCTGTGGAAATGTTGTACCAAAAAATGGTACTTGTCTATCTAAATTCTCCATTAATTATATATCCCCTATTCCCTTTATCCCCAAAATAAATGTTTATTTTATTTATTATATCAAATATTTATCCAAATTACAATTATTTACATTTGTAATTTCTGTTAACTTTTTATAATCTTAATTGATTATTATTTAAGACTATATGTATTGACAAACATTACTTTTTATCTTAGAATATTACTTAGTTATTAATAAATTTTGTATGCCCTCTTAGTTCAACGGATAGAATAAGGTCCTCCTAAGACTTAGATATCGGTTCGATTCCGGTAGAGGGTGCCAAACACTGTACTATCCGAACATTTTGAATTAACCAAAATGTTCGGATTTTTGCTTTATAGTATTAGCTGGCTTTAGTAAAATCAATAATATTCTTTTTAAGGATAGTACTTTATCCGTATGTATATTACCTCATAATATGTCTAAATTTCTTTTACGTGTAAACATATGCTCTTCCCAGCTTATTACAGAAATATGCGTAGTTAACAATACATTTTACATACATCTTAGCAAGTGATTTTCTGTTAAAGCTTCTGTAAGATTAAGAAGTACACTTTTTTGTGTGAACATGCAAGATATATCTTGATTTTTCTTGGTAATTTTATTATAATTAAGTTGTGTATTATCTTTAATGTAAAACACTTGAATTATAATAAACTTTAATATTCCACCTTTTGTTGGGGATAAAAAAAGTATATATCGCAAACTTTAATAACAAAAAATCTCAGTGACGTCGAGTTCACCGAAAAGAGTAAAGCTTTGTTGAAAAACAGAGTGGTTCTAAAAAATTTCTGACAATTACAAATATATGATAAAAAGTTTAACGCCTTTATAGGTGAAAATATAAATAAGCCTTGTATAAGTGTTATACTTATTCATATAAAAACGAAGTTGTTTTTACTCATATTACAATGTCGGTGATAAAATCATCTATATATCATTCGTTTTGAGAACGAAAAGGACGTAAGTAATTGATTTAAATATGTCTCAGAATGGATATATAAAAACACTATGATGATTTTTATTATGTCAGATGGCTAAAGATAATCAATCAGAATTAATGTTTGCGATGGAGGAGTTAGTTATGAATAAAGATTGTATAATGGTAACGGTTTTTTGTGCAACATATAATCATGAAAAGTACATTAGACAATGTTTAGATGGCTTTCTAATGCAAAAAACAAACTTTAAATTTGAAGTTATAATACATGAAGACGCATCAACAGATGGCACAGCTGATATTATCAGAGAATACGAGCAAAAGTATCCAGATATAATTAAAGCAATTTATGAAAAAGAGAATCAGTTCGGAAAAGGTTGGGATTATACTGACAAGTTCTGTTTAAAAATTGCAAAAGGAAAATACATTGCACTATGTGAAGGCGACGATTTTTGGAAAGATGAAAACAAGTTGCAAAAACAATTTGATGCGTTAGAGAGTAATCCGTCCTGTAAAATGTGTGTTTGCAAAGTCCGAGCCGTACAAGAAGACGGAAAAGACATGGAACAAACATATCCTAGTAGTGAATTACAGACAGGTGCATATTATACAGACGAGATTTTAAATAGTATATGTAAAGAATATGCTTTTCAAACCAGTTCATATTTTTTAGAGAAAGAATCGGTGGAGCGTTATTTTTCTGAAAAACCAGCATTTTTTACAGTGTCTCCAGTTGGCGATTGGCCTATGTTATTGTATTTCAGCCTGTTAAATATTTATTATATTGAGGATGAAATGTCGTGCTATAGAAGAAATGCTATCGGTAGCTCTTGTACAGTATTACAGGTAAGTAGTCAAGAAAAGCAATTGAATTACCATAGAAAAATGATTTCAATGATGGAAGAGTTTGATAAATATACGCATTATAAATATCATGAATATTGCCAAACTTTTAATTCTCGAATGCATAAACACTGTTATTATCTATTACTCCAAGAGCAAAACTACAAGGAAATATTTAGTAAAAAAATCTACAAGCAGCTTTTGAAACAAGAGAGTAAATCGGATAGGCTTGCAATTAAATGCAAATATTATTTTCCGTGGTTATTCAAATTATTATATAAACTTAAAAAGAGAAACAATTAATCTTAAGTGTGCAGAGAGTAGTTCTGAGCTTGTAAAACCTTTTGTGTTTTCAGAAAAGAGAATATAATAGTATTAGAACTAGAGATAAGATTAAATATTGACTCATTGAGAGAGTAATATTGAGAATAACCTGAAAAGAAGATTCAAAGAAAATAAGGTAGGATATATATGAAAAAATTATTATTATTAGGTGGTTCAAGGTATATTGTTCCAGTAATAGAAACAGCTCATCGCTTGGGTATATATGTTATCACTTGTGATTATTTGCCTGATAACATTGCACACAAGCATTCTGACGAATATTGTAACGTTAGCATTATAGACAAGGATGCTGTACTGGAATTGGCCAAGGAAAAAAATATAGATGGTATAATGTCTTTTGCTTGTGATCCAGGAGTTGTTACAGCAGCATACGTTGCAGAAGAACTAAACTTACCATTTCAGGCATCATACAATGCCACATCAATTTTGCAGGATAAGGGTTTATTCAGAAGATTTTTAGAGGAAAATGGTTTTAATACCCCTCGTTCAAAAAGATATTCTGAAAAAAATATTCCTGTTGAGGATATCGATTATTTCACATGGCCTGTTATCGTTAAGCCAGTTGACTCTGCTGGCAGCAAGGGCGTTTCACGTGTTGATAATCCTGCTGATTTAGATAAAGCCATTGATTTTGCTATAGACAATTCTATTAACGGAATGTTTATTATTGAAGAATTCATTACATTTGATGGTTACCATTCAAGTGCTGACCCATTTGTAGTTGATGGTAAAGTTAAGTTTATGACATTTTCTGATCAGCTTTTTGATAAAGAAGCTGACAATCCATATACACCTGCAATGATTATATGGCCTTCAACAATGAAGCAATGTCACCAGGATTACTTAGCTGATGAAATTCAAAGACTTGTTGACTTACTAAAGCTGGATACCGGTATTTATAATATAGAAACCTGTGTTGGTACAGATGGAAAGCCTTATATTATGGAGGTATCACCTAGAGGTGGTGGCTGTAAAATAGCTGAAATCCAAGAGCTTGCATACGGAATAAAATTTATAGAAAACGAGGTTAAAAAAGCTGTTGGTATGCCAATTTCAGATATATATCAATCAAATCCTGATGGAGTCTGGTGCGAAATGGTTATACATGCAGAACCAGGAAAAAGTGGCTATTTTAAAAATCTTAAAATTGATAGCTCTATAAAAGAAGCTCACATCAAAGTAATTGATATGTCCACAATAAAGGGTGATAAGGTGTTACCTTTTACTGGAGCAAATATGTCACTGGGTGATATGTTTTTAAAGTTTAATAGCAGAAAAGAGCTTGATGACATTATGAATAATAAAGCTCAATGGTTAGAAATAGAACTTGAAAATACCCTATAAAAGATCTGAGGTTAATAATGAAAGAAATCGGTGGCTATTTTGGCTTGGAACAATTAGTTCAAAATGAGTATTATAATAATTTAATAGCTTTAAATACTGCAAGGAATGCTTTATTGTATACTCTCAAATCAAAAAACATCAAGAAAATATATCTACCATATTTTCTTTGCGATTCTGTATCGCATATGTGTGATGTAAATCACTACGAATATGAATATTACTATATTGATAACAAATTTTTACCACGTTTTGAAAAACAGCTTAAAGAAAACGAATATTTATACATAGTAAATTACTATGGACAGCTTGACAATAATGTTATTCAAGCTTTAATAATAAAACACAAAAATATTATCGTAGATAATGTACAGGCTTTTTTTCAACCACCAATCGCAGGAATAGACACCATATATTCCTGTCGTAAATTTTTTGGTGTTCCAGATGGAGCTTATTTATCAACAAATCAATTTTTACCAGAAGAATTAGAAATAGATATCTCTTCTGACCGTATGACACATCTATTTGGTCGCTTTGAAAGTAATAATGCTTCAAAATACTATTCTCATTTTCAACAGAGTGATGAGTCTTTTGAAAAGCTCCATCTAAAAAAAATGTCATTAATCACAAAAAACTTGTTAGGTGCTATAGATTATTCTAAAGTGAAGCTACAACGTGACAATAATTTTATTTTATTAGATAAATATTTATCTGATAAAAATCCATTAAAGCTCAACACACCTGCAGGTCCTTATGCATATCCTTTTTACTGTGAAGATGGATTATCCATAAAGAAAAAGCTTGCAGAAAATAAAATCTATATTCCTACTTTGTGGCCAAACACAATTAATTCTAAGGATTCTATTGCAGAGGATTTTGCAAAAAACATCCTGCCACTACCATG
>JAXJJE010000174.1:0-4404 GCA_036298405.1 Acutalibacteraceae bacterium | reverse complement strand
GCTATTTACACCTCAAAATCCATCTTGTTTTCAGTGTTTTAACTGCCGTTTTCGACAGCTTTGTTATTATATCGTTTTTGCGTGCGTTTGTCAACACCTTTTTAAAAAAACTTTTAACTTTTTGTTAACTAAAAATAAACAGGTGCAACACCTTAGCATTGCACCTGTAAAAAACTGTTATTTAATTATAAATTAACCACCTAAAACTGCAAGTAATACACCTGCTGCAACGGCTGAACCGATAACACCGGCTACATTTGGACCCATTGCGTGCATTAACAGGAAGTTTGTTGGGTTTTCTGACTGTCCTACCTTTTGTGCTACACGAGCTGCCATTGGCACTGCTGATACACCTGCACTACCGATAAGTGGATTAACCTTACCCTTAGTCGCAATACACATCAGCTTACCAAATACGAGACCGAATGCTGTACCTATGCAGAACGCAATCAGTCCAAGTGCAATAATCTTTAGTGTGTCCCACTTCAGGAATACTGTACCCTTTGCTGTTGCACCAACCGTAACACCAAGGAATATAGTTACAATATTCATCAGCTCATTCTGTGCTGTTTTAAATAGTCTGTCTACTACGCCACTTTCTCTGAACAAGTTACCAAGCATCAGCATACCAACAAGTGGAGCTGCGTCTGGCAAGAAAATTGCAACAACTATTGTAACAAGTATAGGGAAGATAATCTTCTCCAACTTAGATACCGGTCTTAGCTGTGTCATTACAATAGCACGCTCTTTTTTAGTTGTAAGAGCCTTCATAATAGGTGGCTGTATAATTGGTACCAACGCCATATATGAATAAGCTGCAACTGCAATAGGGCCAAGCAGATGTGGTGCAAGCTTTGAGGTTACAAAGATTGCTGTAGGTCCATCGGCACCACCAATAATACCGATTGCACCTGCCTCCTGAGGAGTAAAGCCCAGGAAGATAGCACCTATAAATGTGGCAAAAATACCAATCTGTGCTGCTGCACCAAGAATAAAGCTCTTTGGATTAGCAATAAGTGGACCAAAGTCTGTCATAGCACCTACACCTAAGAAGATAAGTGGTGGATAGATACCCAGCTTAACACCCTGATACAAATAATAGAACAAACCACCATTTTGTGGTACATTGTAATATTCAATTCCGTTGATAATTGTTATTGCGTAGCTTTGTTTTTCGCCACCGTGAGAAGCTTCGTACACAGCTCTTTCGATAAGCTCTGTAGTTGGAGCATCCATAATTGCTGGATATAGATTAACCAGCAGCATACCAAATGCTATTGGTAACAACAGCATTGGCTCATATTGTTTTTTGATTGCAAGATACAGAAGTACGATTGATACTAATATCATTACATAGTTTTGCCACGCCAAGGTAGCAATACCTGAGCTTTGATACAATCCCACAAGTGCATCTAAAAAGCCTTGTAAAATTTCCATTCAAAAATCCATCCCTTTCTCTGATATATCGTACATTAAAATGGTCTTGTGTTATCCATAATTCCGGCTGTACTCCATACAGGTCGAGATTGAGGAACTCTTTTGATTGACTTCACCTTTACAGTACCTTGTCCATACATTGCGTCAACTGCTGCTGCAATAACAGCAATTACTTCGTCTGTAAGTCCGTTTTCTGCAACTGGTGCAGGTGCTTGTACTGGTGATACATCGGCAACCTTAACAGCTTCTTTTGCTGATTTTTCAGCCTCTTCTTTTGCAGCCTTTTTATCAGCTATTGCCTTTTCAGCCTTAGAAACAATCGTACCATAAACTGAGATAAGCAATATCAACAAAACCAACACTGCAAAAACAACCACGAAGCCTGTTATCAGGATTTCAAGAGATATCGAGGTTTTTTCAGCCAGGCTCAAAGCACTTTCAACTGTTTTTTCGGCATTCATTGCATCCACTCCTTTATTATTAAATTTTGTAAATAAAACAAGTCTGTTCCACTGTTTTATATAGCTGTATATTATTATAACCTACAGACACTTTATTTTCAACAATTAACATTATTCATTTTTCTTATTTTTAGCAACTTCGTTAAAACTAACAACATTTATCTTTATTCTTTGCATATAAACAACAAAATATAAATTTATCAGATTATTCATTATTAATTCATTGCCTTTACTCATTAGCAATGCTATTCTAGTAAAAAGGAGGTATTACCATGAAAAGAATAGTATGCTTAATAGTCGTTACACTTTTACTTTGCTGTGGCTGTTCTGCTCAGCAAGCCGAAAAGAGCACAAATAATAATAGCACATCTGTTACAACTGCTGACACTGTAAATACCTTTTCGTATAAAAAGACCTGTGAATATTACAAAACAGAAACAGCAGGTATAAAGCGTACAGGCTTTGTAAACACCAAGAAATCCAGCATCGAAAACAGTGAACAGGCTATTTCTCTTGCTAAGAATGAATGTACTGTTGATTATGATACTATCGATGTCGCTTATGATTCTGAAGAAAAGGTTTATGAGGTTTCTTTCTTTAAAGAAAATATCATTGGTGATAACCAAGACATATACATAAATCAGGACGGTATTACACAGCTTATTGTTTATGGTGAATAACATGCAACTAAACGAAGCTGTTTCTAAAAGAATAACCGAGCTATGCAAAGAAAGAGGCTTAACACAATACCAGCTTTCTTTAAAAAGTGGTGTGCCACAATCTACACTAAGCACTATTATAAACTGCTCTTTCCCCAGTATGAAAATGCGTATTATTTACGAAATCTGTGAGGGATTTGAAATCACACTGAAGGACTTTTTTGATTCTCCCCTTTTCGACAGAGAAAATCTTATAGATTGAATATATTTTTTCTGCGACATCTTAAAAGGGTGTCGCTTTTTTGTTGCTCATTTACACCTTCACGCATATGCAACAGATATTGCGAATATATTATTATTACCCGACCTGTAGCAAAGGGGTGATAAAATGGCTTTTTCTGATTTGGAAATTCTGGCACGCATTGTACAGTGCGAGGCTGGTGGAGAAGGTGAAAACGGTATGAAGGCTGTTGCCTGTGTGGTGATGAATCGTGTTAACATTACCTACGGAGAGTACGGCAGACTTGAAAGCACAGTAAGGGCAGTAATTTATCAGCCTGGACAGTTTGATTGCGTAAGAGAAACTATCCGTGGCAGCTATAATCAGCAGAATATATATAATATGCGACCCGAGCAAATCCACTACGATGTTGCAAACTGGGCAATCGCTGGCAACCGTCTGACAAATTTAGGCTTTGCATTATGGTATTTTAACCCTTTCAGCCCTAGGTGCAGACAGTATTTCCCATCTAATGTAGGCGAATTTGTAATACGCATAGGCGACCATTGCTTTTACAACCCTACACCTGCTTACGCTGAAACATAATAATTAACGGAGGCTTATATGAATAATATGAATAACAATATGGGCAATAATATGCGAAACAATACAAGAAATAATATGAACTCACCGGAAAATCTGCAACGCTTGCAGGACGACGGTACATACAGCAATATATCCGAAGACCGTACCTTCAACACCCCTCCTCAGCAAAATTTCAATACACCTGAAATGCAAGGCTCTATGCAGAAAATTCTGTCTGATAATATAGGCGAATATGTGGTTGCTGAATTCCTTATAGGCACTGACAGAATGACACGCAAGCAGGGTATACTCTACTTTGTGGGCACAAGCTTTGTAACTCTTTATGACGATGTACATAACAACTACATTGTATGCGATATATTCTCTATAAAGTTTGTTTACTTCTATTATCCGGGTCAGCGTCCTTCAAGAAATTTCAATGTACTGCCTAACAGTAATGGTAATTCATAGCTCATCTTCAACTTCATATAAAAATAAAAAACGAGCAAAGCCTTACACTTTGCTCGTTTTTGTTCGTAATTAGTCAATTTCAACTATTACCTTTGTGTTGCTTCTGATAGCTGTAGATCTGGCAATAGTACGAATCGCCTTTGCAATTCTGCCCTGCTTGCCGATAATTCTACCCATATCAGGCTCAGCAACGTGTAGGTGATACACTACAACGCCATCTTCGTTTGGCTCATCAGTATCAACCTTTACACACTCAGGGTTATCAACTAAGCCCTGAGCCATAGTAATTAATAGCTCTTCCATTACTAAACTCCTTTAATTCTTTTAAGAACTAATTAGCCTAGAATGTTATGCTTGCTAAATAGTGACTTAACTGTATCTGTCATCTGGGCACCGTTAGCAATCCACTTCTTAGCCTTCTCAGAATCAACCTTAACCTCTTCTGGGTTAACCATTGGATTGTAGTAACCGATCTCTTCGATGAAACGGCCATCTCTTGGGTATCTTGAGTCAGCAACAACTACACGGTAGAAAGGAGCCTTCTTAGCACCCATTCTTCTCAGTCTGATCT
>JAXJJE010000173.1:0-4930 GCA_036298405.1 Acutalibacteraceae bacterium | reverse complement strand
TTTTAAAGGCTTTTGGGGTTAAGGGGTGAAACCCCTTATGGGTTTTAAGGGCAACGCCCTTAACTTCTCGTGATTATTAAAAATGCCTTTTCAAGGCATTTTTAGGAAAAACTATGAGTTAAGGACTCCGTCCTTAAAACCTGCAAGGGCTTTGCCCCGAGCAATCAATTCCTACGGAATTGGTTGCATTACCCACCACCCTTTAAAAAGGGTGGACCTAAACTTTACGCTTTTCTCTATCAAAGTTTGTTATCTGCCCGACAAACTACAATTTATCTATCAAACATTAGGAGATTTACTATGATAACATTATCAAATCTTAATTTTGATGAGGCTTTGCGTTATATGGGGTGTAAAAAAAATAACACTGATGACAATACTACGGCTTTGTTAAACAAGTGCGAAAGCCTTGTAATCTCTCACAGCATTCCTCGCTATTGCTACCGAGAATTTGACATTAAAGAAACAACACAAGGTATTGAGGTTATTGGCACTAACCTTGTACTTAAGGGTAATGATATCAAAAATCATTTAAGCAATTGCTTTGGTATTGTAATTATGTGTGCTACCTTATCAAATAGTATAGATACATTAATCCGTAAGGCTCAGCTTGAGGATATGAGCAAAGCTGTTGTAATAAACAGCCTTGCAAGTGTTGCCATTGAACAGGTATGTAATAAGGTTGAGGAAAAAATTTACACCACCCACCAAAACTGCTACAAAACCTTTAGATATAGCCCTGGCTATGGTGACTTGCCAATTACCCTGCAAAGGGATATACTTAATATACTTGATGCACCACGCAAAATTGGATTGTGCGTCAACCAAAGCTTTATGCTTACCCCCATTAAATCGGTTACAGCAATTATTGGTTTATCTGATACTGAAATCACAGCCAAAAGTCGTGGGTGTCTTGACTGTAACTTAAAAAACACCTGTCAATACAGAAAGGTTGGAAATCGTTGTGTTTAATAAATTATTAAAAGAAAATAAATTTATAATTCTTGATGGTGCTATGGGCACACAGCTTCAGGCAAAGGGCTTAAAAACCGGTGAGTGTCCTGAAGTGTTAAGCATTACAAACCCAGAAATCGTAGAAGAAATACATCGTTCATATATAAATTCTGGCTCTATGATAGTATACGCTAACACCTTTGGTGCTAACAGCTATAAGCTTGCTGATAGTGAATATAGTGTAGACGAAATAGTAAAGGCTTCTATTTCTGTTGCTAAAAAAGCTACAGCCAATACAAATGCACTGGTTGCTCTTGATATTGGCCCTATTGGTAAACTTATGGAGCCAACAGGCAGTATGAGCTTTGACGAGGCTTATAATATCTATAGAGAAATAATAGAGGCAGGCGAGCTTGCTGACTTGATAGTATTTGAAACTATGACAGATTTAGCAGAGCTTAAGGCTGGTGTGCTTGCTGCTAAAGAAAACTGCAACAAGCCTATTATGTGTACTATGACCTTTGAGGAAAATATGCGTACCTTTACAGGCTGTTCAATATCTGCTATGGCTATCACATTAGAAGGCTTAGGTGTAGATGCTGTGGGTGTAAACTGCTCGCTTGGCCCTATACAATTACAGGAGGTTGTAAACGAGCTTGCAAAATGGACAAACCTACCTATTATAGTAAAGCCAAATGCAGGCTTACCTGACCCAGCAACAGGTGGCTATAATCTTACACCAGACGACTTTGCAAAAAGTATGGTTACAAGCATTGTTCCAACCGGTGCTTTAATTCTTGGCGGTTGCTGTGGCACTACTCCAGAATATATAAAGGCTCTAACTGATGAATTAAGCAAAATTTCACCAGTTAAGCGTAGCAACATCGTTCCGTCTGCTGTTTGTTCAGCAAGTAAAACAGTTATTATAGACCAGCCACGCATTATAGGCGAAAGAATTAACCCTACAGGTAAAAAACTATTTAAAGAGGCTCTTAGAAATAATGACTTGGATTATATTCTTACACAGGGTATCGAACAGGTTAAGGCTGGTGCTGAAATTCTTGATGTTAATGTAGGATTGCCAGAAATCGACGAAGAAAAAATGATGGTAAGAGCAATTAAGGGTTTACAAGGTGTTGTTGATGTTCCATTACAGATCGACTCTACAATTCCACAGGTGCTAGAAAGTGCTTTGCGTGTATATAATGGTAAGCCAATTGTAAACTCTGTAAATGGCGAGGAAAAATCTCTTGAAACTGTATTACCTCTTGTAAAAAAATATGGTGCAGCCGTAGTAGGCTTAACACTGGACAAAGACGGTATTCCTAAAACTGCCGAGGGACGTTTTGCTATTGCTAAAAAGATAGTCGAGCGTGCAAATGCACTTGGTATTGATAACAAGGATATTTATATAGATTGTCTTACTCTTACAGCCTCTGCTGAGCAAGAGGGTGTAATGCACACACTTAACGCTTTAGAGCGTGTAAAAAAAGAGCTTGGTGTAAAAACTGTGCTTGGTGTTTCTAATATCTCCTTTGGTTTACCTAACCGAGAGCTTGTTACATCCACTTTCCTGACAATGGCTTTGCAAAAGGGTCTTGATTTACCTATTATTAACCCAAATGTTGAGGCTATGACTGGTGCAGTAAGAGCATATAAGCTACTTGCTAATATAGACAAAAACTCAGTTGAATTTATAAATGCATATAACAACGCACCAGCTAAAAATCAAGTAAGCACTGCAAAAGCTGAAATTACTCTTGCATATGCAATAGAACACGGACTAAAGAAAGATGGTGCTGAAACAACCGAAAGAATGTTGCAGGAAGCAACAGCAATGGAGGTTATCAACAATCACCTTATACCTTCATTAGACAAAGCTGGTGCAGAGTTTGAAACTGGTAAGATATTCTTACCACAGCTTATACAATCAGCAACTGTTGCACAGGCTTGCTTTGAGGTAATAAAGAAAAAGCTAATCAGCGAAAATTCAGCACCTGTAAGCAAGGGTAAGATTGTACTTGCTACTGTTAAGGGCGATGTACACGATATTGGTAAAAATATCGTTAAGGTATTGCTAGAAAATTACGGATACACTGTACTTGACCTTGGCAAAGATGTTGAGTATGAGAATGTTGTGAATGCAGTTATCGAAAATGATGTAAAGCTTGTTGGTCTTTCTGCATTAATGACTACCACATTAAAATCAATGGAAGAAACTATTGCTTTGCTGCGTGAAAAATGCAACTGTAAGGTAATGGTTGGTGGTGCTGTGCTTACACCTGAATACGCAGAAAAAATTGGTGCCGACTTCTACTGTCGTGACGCTAAAGAGGGCGTTGACATTGCAAAAAGGGTTTTAGGTTAATTGGCTATGTTTACTAAAACCGATTATGATTTACTTTTAGATCACCTTGAAAGCATTGCAAGTGAAAAGCATAGAAAATTCCACAGCAGCTTAGTTCCAGATGTAAATAATATGCTGGGAATACCTGTGCCTAAACTTAGAGAAGTAGCTAAGAAGCTTGTAAAAAACTGTGATGATTTAGACTCTTACCTTACTCTTTGCACCAACAAATATTACGAAGAGCTTATGCTAAAGGGTATTATTATAGGCTGTATGGATTGTAGCTGGGATAAAAGGCTTGAATATATTCGGGACTTTGTGCCTTTAATTTATGATTGGGCAATATGCGATACCTTTTGCAGTGGTATAAAGCCACCCAAAAGTGAGCTTGCTGATTTCAGAAGCTTTATAGAGCCTTATCTTAATTCCGATAAAGAATTCGAGATACGCTTTGCAGTTGTTATTCTTTTACAAAAATTTATAATCGAGAACTATATATCCTCTACCCTATTTGCATTGCAAAATATAAATTCTGATAAATATTATGTAAAAATGGCTGTTGCGTGGGCATTGAGTGTTTGCTATGTTAAATTCCCAAAAGAAACAGAACAGGTATTTGCCGAATACAGGCTTGATAAATGGATACAAAATAAGGCTATACAAAAATGCAGAGAAAGCCTGAGAGTCAGCAAACAGGATAAGGAAAACCTTTTAAAATATAAAATAATCTAATATATATGTAATCGTCAATTCAATCACATATATAACCCCTAAGAAAAAGCAATTCACATCATTGATATTGTAAGCTTACATACCCTGTGCTTTTTAAAATTTACGAATCAAATACAGCATACTTATTCAGCTAGCTCATACGTTGTTATTACCTTCTAATACTAAACACCATTTTAAATCAAAATTGAATTTCTACATTTTATACTAATCTCTATTAAAAATCCGATAAAAATTTGCGAGCATACTTTTTATAGGGTTTAGTATTAAACGGTGTTTAGTATAAACTACTTAAAATAACCCCTGCCTGCTTTAAAACTGGTAATTCTCTTGCTGCTACAAGTCTTCCTATTTTTGTTGTTGAACGTTTTTTGTATTCGCTGATTGCCTCATCATAGGTAAGCTTTAGGGTTGATAAATGAAATGATTTTATTTCGTCCTCTGTAAGCTTTTTATTACCAAAAGACTTAGCCCTGCAAAGATAATAATTATTTATATTGTGTCTATGTATAAGATTATAATAATCATCTACTACACCTATTTTACATAATATCTCAACCTCTGCACCCAACTCCTCTTTAAGCTCTCTTGTTATAGCTGTGTGCAGGTCTTCTCCACTTTCAACTCCACCACCGGCTGTTTCGATTAATGTAGCTTTGCCAAAATCATCATCACGCTCTGCTCTTACAAAATAGAAGTAGCCATCATCATCAAAAACAATAGCTCTTACAATCTCTCTGTCGTGACTTGTATATTCAAACGCCCATTCCTCATCCTTTAGACTAATTTTGATTTGTGGTTGATTAGTGTTCATAAAAACCTCCCTGTATTTAGTATAATACTAAGCTTTAATAAAAAGTGTACAAAATCCACGAACAGATTTTGTGCCAAACGAATACT
>JAXJJE010000172.1:0-7199 GCA_036298405.1 Acutalibacteraceae bacterium | reverse complement strand
CTGATATGACATACGCTGATTTTTTCGGTGGTAATATAAACGGTATAACCGAAAATCTTGATTATATAAAAGAGCTTGGTTTTACAGGAATATACCTTACACCGGTTTTCAAAGCAACTACTAATCACAAATACAACCCGACTGATTACTTACAGATAGACCTTGATTTTGGTACAGAGACTGATTTGATAAATCTTGTAAAGCAAGCTCATAAAAAGGGAATAAGAGTTATGCTTGACGCTGTGTTTAATCATTGTGCTACTGATTTCTTTGCATGGGTAGATGTTCTTGAAAACGGTAAAAACTCTGATTACTTCAACTGGTTCTTTATCAATAGTGAGAGCTTTTATACTGACGATATAAAAACTAAGGATGGCAGATATTACTCATTTGCTTTTGAAGCGAATATGCCTAAGCTTAACACAAATAACGATGAAGTAATTAAATACTTTACGGATGTGTGTACTGAGTGGATTAAACG
Source organism: Acutalibacteraceae bacterium (assembly GCA_036298405.1). Lineage (GTDB taxonomy): Bacteria > Bacillota > Clostridia > Oscillospirales > Acutalibacteraceae > CAG-964. The sequence goes on along the minus strand of JAXJJE010000172.1, from coordinate 6,718 downwards.
CTTTGATATTGATTGAATACGATTTGATGTAGGAAATGAAATTTCTCACCGTTTTATAAAGAAATTACATAATCATCTAAAAGCTATAAAGTCTGATGTTTTTCTTTTGGGAGAAATCTGGCACGAGTCATCAGCATGGTTACAGGGCGATGAGTATGATTCTGTAATGAACTATCCGTTTTATAACTGTCTGAATGATTTCTGGGCAGAGAAAACTATGGACTCAAAAGCTTTGATGTATAGTATCAATAGCTGTTTGTCGATGTATAGAGAGCAAACCATAAAGGTACTGTTCAACTTTTTAGATACTCACGATACCCAAAGAGTGATAGAAACCTGTGAAGATGTTGATGTGCTTTTGCAAAAGCTTACTATACTAATGACAATGCCAGGTTCACCTTGTGTGTATTATGGAACAGAAATAGCTATGCCGGGCAAGTGTAATCCTTACAACAGAAGCCCTATGCCTTGGGATGAAATTTTAGCAGGAAAGTATAGTACTGTTTCTGATGAATTTAAAAAGATTATTGAAATACGAAAAATTTACAGTCAACTAAAGAGCACAGATGTTGAGTGGATACATAACGAGAAGTATCCACGACTTATAGGCTACAAAAGAGCCTCTGTAGCAGAAAAAGAAATAATAAATGTTATTATCAACGCCGAAAAGATAGCTATTGATTTTAATGTAAAAGGAAAAATCATTTATTCAAAACACTATAACAACAACTGCTTGTTGCCAAAAGGAATAATTATTTACAAGGAGTGCAAGAAATGAAAGCTTTAACAGTTAACGAAAAGGAATATTCAATTATTAAATTACTTGGCAAAGGAAAGGGTGGCTATTTTACCTTGCAGAAAAGGATGGAAAGCAGTATGTATTAAAGCAGATACACCACGAGCCGTGTGCCTATTATACCTTTGGCAACAAAATAGAGGCAGAAAACCACGACTACAAACGACTTCTTAATGCTGGTATCAGAATACCAGAGATGATAGAAATAGACATTGAAAACGAGCGAATTTTAAAGGAGTACATAGACGGCGATACAATTTTTGATATGGTAAAAAACGATGTATCAGTTGAGCCTTATATGGAGCAAATCCGTGAAATGGCAGAAACAGCCAAAAAATCAGGGCTTAATATTGACTATTTCCCAACTAATTTTGTAGTACAAAACGGTTTGATATACTATATTGATTACGAATGTAACGAATATATGGAGGAGTGGAGCTTTGAAAACTGGGGTATTAAGTATTGGTCAAAAACACCAGAGTTTGTAGAGTATATCAGCAAAAAGGATTGATAGCATTTTGAAAAACCATAACAGATGGTTTTGCTGTAAGCTTCTAATAAATCTAAACATATATAGAAAATCTCAGCATTAGTAGGTTATTACAAACACTACTTTTGCTGAGATTTTTCGACTTGAAATATTTACTCTGAACAAGTAAGAGATAGGTGATTCCATCCTTACCAGCATAATTATACAACCACGTCTCTCTTATTATTAAAACATATAATTATATTTTCTTTTTTGATTGAATAATAGCGTTTTGACTCGGGTTATTATGTCACTGTTATAGTATTCCTCAAGAAGCTTCAAAATGTTTTCAATATCCTGAGTGGTAAAGAAGAACTTTACATTGTCACCATATAGATTAGTAGCAGCATCTGCCTGTTCATCAAAATCAAGGCTAAATGGCTTTGAGCTTATGTGCTTAATACATTCTGTATTTTCTACATCTAATGGGTAGTCGTTTGTGTCAGCAAGCAGAGACAAGCCGAAGTCAAAATAAGGACAGAAGCTATATTCTTCTGTTTTTTCGTTGAAAATAAAAGCAATATTATTGTTGTGTCTGTCTTCGTTGAGAAAAAATGCATCTAGCTGTAGCATAGTTGAAAAATATGCACCTACTTTTTTTAGATTTGTTACACTCTCAACGAAATCAACGGTATACTTTATTCTTTCTTCAACTTCTGATATGCTTGATAATTTGTAGGCTAATGATTTTCCTTTGTGTTGTTTGTACAAACGTTCAAGCGTAATGATTATTTCTTCATTACTTTTAAAATTGTGTGATAAACAACCATTCTTATTTGCAAGGTTATACTTGATTTTTATTGGTTCATATTCGATAAAACCAGTTACATTTGATTTTTTCAAAAGCTGTGATACAACAACCTCGCTTAATCCTTCGTAACCCATATGATCCTGTTTATACCAATATTCATTTAGTAGCCATTTCATCTGATTCCCTTTTGATGATGTGGCTTTTGTTTTTATGATGTCATAATTGGTCATATCTATAGTTTTCATTACACACCTCATTTTATCGTAGTAATTTTGATATACTGATTATCCTCTGCCATTCGCCCTTGAGTTTTTCTAATGATTTCAAGAGGGTCATAACCACTTGATATACCAAGCTGTTTAAGGATAGTTTTTGCCATAAACCTGTCCTCCGGAAAACAACGCTCAGCCAAAAAATCCTGAAAATCTTCCCATGTTGGATTTTCTATGACTCCAAAGGCAGTATATATCGGATTACTGACAGAGTTTGTAATGCGTATCTTTTCATTTTCGAAATCCACATATATTTTGGTACAGATTTTTCTTTTATGCATAAAATCAAGACGTAGAGTATAACCAGGATAATCTTTGTTCAGATACTTAGACATAGTTTGACGACTCACACCAAAGTGGTTGGCTATCATCTCTACTGTTTTACCCTGCTGTTGCATTACAAAAGCTTCTTCTATGTCTGTATCACTGAGTTTATTTTTTTTACCAGAATGTTTTTTGTATGCGATAGCTTTGAGTTTATCAACATCATCAGTACCAAACAGTTCTATACAAAGCTTTCTGTAATCTGTCATTTTCATCACCTCGTTATATGTAAAATATCATTCTTTACATATATTATATTTAATAATTTTCTTTCAGTCAATAGGTGTTTTTATTTTCTGTATAGAGCTTTGTTATCTATTAATAGTTTAAAAATAGTCTGAAATTTAGATTGTGTTGTCTATCTACATTAAATCTCCATACAAACTTTCAAAAATGTTCGGTAATTTATAAGGTAGCACAATTGTATGTTGTGTTTGAGCTACTTTACTGTTATTATAATAAACGAACCTTGTAAGTTATGTACAGTAATTATGTGTGGTATAATCAATTTGATATGCTTAAACTTTATGAAATGATTAATCAAAAAAGAGGGTGTAGAAATGAAATTTTATGAATTTGGAAAAGAAAATGATTCTGTAATATTGCTTTTGCCAGGAACTTGCTGTCATTGGAAACTGAATTTTGGAGAAGTAATTCCGTTGTTAAAGGAAAATTTTAGGGTAGTATGTGTTTCTTATGATGGTTTTGATGAAACTGAAGAATATATATTTGATGATATGATTTCACAAACAGAAAAGATAGAAAAATATATCATAGAAAACCATGGTGGCAACATCAAAACAGCTTACGGCTGTTCTCTCGGTGGTTCTTTTGTTGGTTTATTAGTAGAAAGACAGAATATACATATTGACCATGCCATTTTAGGTAGTTCAGATTTAGACCAGGATAGGTTATGGAAAGCTAAATTAAAGTGTAAGATAACTATTCCACTTATGTATAAAATTGTAAGTACGGGTGAATATCCAAAGCTACTGCAAGGTTTAGTAGAAAAGAAACGCACACCATACCGTGATAAATTTATGGAAATGTTTGGCATTGGTAACGGTGGATTAGCATTTATCAAAAAGGAAAGTGTGTATAATCAGTTTTACTCAGATTTAATTACACCACTTGAAAATGATATCAGTGTTCAGGGAACAACAGTACATTGTTTCTTTGCAAAGAAGATGGGTATGCAATATTTAGAAAGATACAAGAAGCATTTTGTAAACCCTGTAATTCATGAGTTTGATATGGAGCATGAAGAATTGTTGGTGCTTTATCCAGAGCAATGGGCTAATGAGATAAAAGAAATGTCCTGAAAAGCCTGTAAATCAAGATTTATCAATAAATATTTAAAATGCTGTTGACAAACAGATTATTATGTAGTAACATATATTGAACCCATGAGGGAGTAGCAAGCGAAATATCGTAATAAGTCAACATACTGACCTTTTGGTCTGGCTTGTTTTAAATTGCGAGACTCATGTATAGAGGTAAAACTATACATGGAGTCTTTTTATTTTGAATTCTTACCCAAGTATAGTTTTTAAGCTATACTTGGGTTTTTCTATTTCCAAAAAAACTAAATATAGGAGGAATTTAAAATGGATTTAGGATTTTCGTTTTTCTTTACAAGTATTATGTTGGGTGCAGGACTTGCCATGGACGCTTTTTCGGTATCTCTTGCAAATGGTCTTAACGAACCAAAAATGAAGCAGGCAAGAATGTGTGGTGTGGCTGGTGTGTTTTCTTTTTTTCAGTTTGCTATGCCACTTATTGGTTGGATATGCGTTTCTACGGTAGCAAAGCTTTTTGGTGCTTTTGAAAAGAGTATTCCTTGGATTGCTCTTGGTTTGCTTGGTTACATCGGTGGTAAAATGCTTTATGATGGTATTAAGAATAAGGATTCTGAGGATGAAAAACCTGCTGTAGGCTTTAAGGCTCTTTTGATTCAAGGTGTGGCTACTTCTATTGATGCACTTTCGGTTGGCTTTACAATTTCTGATTACAACGGAATAGAAGCACTTATAGCTTGTTTGTTAATAGGTGTGATAACTATCTTTATTTGCTATATCGGTCTTTTAATCGGTAAGAAGGCAGGCAAAAAGCTTGCAGGTAAAGCAGGAATCTTAGGTGGCACAATTCTTATATTTATCGGCTTAGAAATATTTATTACAAGTTTCATTTGATGTGTGGAGGTTAACTATGGATAAGAAAAAAGCGTTAAAGCTTGCAAAAAAGTATATAAATAACCAGCCTAGACCAAGAGGCTTGATGAAGCAATTTAAGAAAAACGGTTTAGGTTGCTTACTTGATGAGGTTTACGAGCTTACAGCACAGTATATACTAGAAAACGAGAATGCACCTGATGGTGTTAAAACTCACTTAAAACAGATATTGCCATCTATTGCTTTTTACAAGGTACTGATAAAAAAAGAAGGTAGCAAAGAAAAGGCTCTTGAGACCTTTGAAAAGTTTTGCTTTGTAAAAGTAAAAAAATTTGCAAAGCTTATTACTGTGGTTATGAAATTTCCAGGACTATATAAGAAAGTGCCTTCTATTATGGAAATGCTTCTTGCAAAAACCTTTGGCGAAAAGTGTGGGTTTAAATATATACATAAAGATTGCAAAAACGGCTTTGCAGCAGATATGATTATGTGTCCGTATTTTGAGACCTGTAAAAAATACGATTGTCTGGAGTTTACACAGATGTTCTGTAAGTCTGATGACATTTGCTATGGCAATATGCACCCAAAGCTTGTCTGGGCAAGAACAAAAACTCTTGGAATGGGTGGAGATTGCTGTGACTTTAAGCTTTATATTAAAAATGACTGATAGTGTTAAAGCTGGTAAGTGCAAATAGTCATAGACAATGTAAATTTTAAATGGTAATATAAAAAAATAAGTAAATTTTGTGAGGTGAAAAAGATGTGTTTAACAAAAATAAGCAGGTTTCTAAGCTTGATCCTTCGTCATAAGCCCGAGGCTATCAATATTCAGCTTGATGAACACGGCTGGGCAAATGTAAAGGATTTGATAGAGGGTGTTTCTGAAAGCTATGATTTTAATATGAGTATGTTAGAGGAAATAGTAAGAACCGATGAAAAAGAAAGATACTCATTTAATGAAGATAAAACCTTAATCAGAGCAAATCAAGGACATTCTGTTCCTGTAGATGTAGAGCTGGAAGAGGCAATTCCTCCAGAATTCCTTTGGCATGGTACTGCTAAAAAATATGTAGACTCAATTAACGCTACAGGTCTTATTCCTAAAAGCAGATTATATGTTCATTTATCAAAGGATATTGAAACAGCCATTACTGTAGGGAAAAGGCACGGAAAGGTTGTTATATATCAAATAGCTTCTAAGCAGATGTATGATAACGGATATAAATTTTATCAATCAAAAAATGGGGTCTGGCTTACTAAAAATGTGCCAGATGTTTACTTGAAGCAAGTGCCACTAAATAAATCAATTTAATTATTAAAAATAGATTGTTTTTTATTTTAGAAGGCAATCTGCGTTTTTTGCTTTATGCAACTATTTGATGTATGAGCTATTAGGGATACAGAGCTGAAAAACACCTGTTGCTTTGATGATTTTCTCTCAAAAGGTGGAGCTAAGAATCAAAGCGAGGCTGTAGTAATTTTCAAAAGAGAATTCCGAAGTTGATATGAATATAATCACACCAAGCAAGAGGTATATCAAAGAGTTTCTTGAATGGTATATAAGATAGTTTTGTAATGAAATAGGCTTGAATTTAAGGAGTGTTTATCAATGAAAATTGAATATAGAAAAGCGAGCATAGCAGATGCAGAATTACTGATAGATATTTATAATTCTTCGTTTTATAGTGATTATGTTAAATATGGAGAATGTCCTGCGTATGGAAAGACCAAAGAAATGATGGAGAAATCAATAATAAATTATCCCAAATTTATTATTTTATGCAATAGTAAACCAGTTGGTTGTATTTCGTGCAAAAAGGTGGAAGTGGGAATATATGAAATTGGTTGCTTGTGCGTTATTCCAGACTTTCAAGG
>JAXJJE010000171.1:0-4931 GCA_036298405.1 Acutalibacteraceae bacterium | reverse complement strand
TATGGTATGACAGGTGGACAAATGGCTCCAACATCACTACCAAATCAGGTTACACAAACAACACCTTATGGTCGTGATGTAAACACAGCTGGCTATCCTGTAAGAATTTGCGAAATGCTTTCTACTCTTGACGGTGTTGCACTTGCACAGCGTACAACAGTAGACTGCGTTAAGAATGTTGCAATTACTAAAAAGGCTATTAAAAAGGCTTTCCAGAATCAGATAGAGGGCAAGGGCTTTTCTATTGTAGAAATTCTTTCAACCTGTCCTACAAACTGGGGTATGAGTCCTCTTAAATCACTTGATTGGCTAAGAGAAAATATGATTCCATACTATCCACTTGGAGTTTACAAGGATGAAGAGAAAGGAGCCAGACTGAAGAATGAGTAAGGATTTTAATATTTTATTTGCAGGCTTTGGTGGTCAGGGTGTTTTATTCTCTGGCAAGCTTACAGCCTATGCTGGTATGTACGATGGTAAAAATATTACATGGCTACCTTCTTATGGTCCAGAAATGCGTGGTGGTACAGCAAACTGCAGTGTTTGTATTTCTGATAACGAAATAGGCTCACCTTGCGTAGTTACGCCAAATGCGTGCATCACTCTAAATTTACCATCATTCCAGAAGTTCAAGGACAGAGTTGTACCAGGTGGTACAATGGTAGTAGACAGCTCTATGATTCCAGAAAAGTGTGACAGAACAGACATAAATGTTGTATATGTTAACGCTTCAAAGCTTGCTATTGATAATAATGTAGAGGGTCTTTCAAATATCATTCTGTTAGGTAAGCTATTTAAAGAAACAGGCTTTTGTACTGCTGAGTCACTAGATAAGGCTATTTTAAAGTGTGTGCCAAAAAGCAAGGCACATCTTATCGAGCCTAACCGTAAGGCACTACAGCTTGGTATAGACGCTTAATGAATACAGAAAATAAAAAATACGAGTGTGTAGTGTGGGATTGGAATGGCACTATAGTTGACGATGTTAATGCGTCGTTGCTTTCAGTAAACGATATGCTAATAAAGCGTAATTTACCAATAATCACTATGGCACAATACCACGAATATTTAGACACACCTATTTATAAGTTTTACGAGCATATATTTGATTTAAGTGAAATCACCTTTGATGTAATCCAAACCGAGTTTAACCTTGGCTACAACAAGCATATTCCAGAAAAGCCTTTGAATAAGGGTGCAATCAGGCTTATGCAAGCATTAAAAGAAATTGGTGTTAAGCAGGTTATTGTTTCGTCATCAAGTCAAGAGATTGTACAAAACGGTGCAGAAAAATATGGCGTTGCAGAATATATGGATTACATATCTGGCTCAAGCGATAATTTTGTAGGCAGTAAGGTAGAGCGTGCTGTTGGAGTAATAAGCAGATTTGCCGATGATTACTCTAAGGTTGTAGTAATTGGCGACACTCTGCACGATTGCCAGCTTGCAAACGAAATTGGTGCAGATTGCATTTTGCTGTCAACTGGTCATCAAAGTAAAGAGGATTTACAAACCACAGGTAAGCCTGTTATTGACAGCCTGGAGGAGCTTAATAAATATTTATTTTAAATTACAGGATACCGACTAACCCTCGGTATCCTTTGTTTGTCTTAAAATCTTGATTTTTAATTGGTTATGTGTGATAATATTATAAGACTATATTATTATCATGAGGTAATGCTAATGAAAAATTCAGACTTGCTTTTTTACAATGAATACGAAGCTTTCTATGATATGACATCAAAATCAAAGGCTTTTTCTGATTTTTGTACTACTGCATTTGGAGAGGACTTTTCTCAGGACGGATTCAGTGACATATCTCAGATAGATAGAATATTAAAATACATACCTGTCCATAATGCTGATATTCTGGATATCGGTTGTGGCAATGGGAAAATGCTTAAATATTTGCAAAAGAAAACTAATGCTAATATTTACGGATTTGATTATTCTGAAAATGCAATTAACAATGCAATTAACTTTAATTTGAAAAATTCTGAATTTAAAACAGGGGTAATAGGTGAGATTGAATATCCCAAAAATAAATTTGATGTAATAATTTCTATGGATACTATATATTTTGCAAAAGATATAAAAAGCTTTGTGTCACAGGTTAAGTCTTGGTTAAAACCTAATGGTGTGTTTTTTGTAGCATATCAAGAGGGTGATGTAATGCCTAAAACAGAATGTATAGAAACTACTGAAATATCTAAAGCTTTAATCAGCAATAATATGAAATATGAGGTTATTGATATTACAGAAGAAACCTATAATTTACTTAGAAAAAAGCGTGCTTCTGCAATTTTACATAAAGAAGGATTTGAACAAGAAGGTAATAAACAATGGTACGATATGCTGGTTGCACAAACGGAGTATAGCGAGTGTAGCTATGAGGAATTTAAAAAGAAAATGTCACGATATATTTTCGTATCAAGAAAATAAATATTTTATAATTTATATGGAGTAACTTATGTTTGATATATTTAAAAAATTAGAGAGTATAAACAGCACTGCTGTAGAATATATTGTTGTAGGCTTGGGTAACCCAGGCAAGGAGTATGCTCATACACGCCATAATGCTGGCTTTATCGCCATTGATAAGCTTGCAGAAAAATATGGCTGTAGCATAACAAAAATGAAGTACAAGGCTTTAATAGCAGATTGTACTATCGCCGGCAAGCGTGCATTGCTTATGAAGCCACAAACCTTTATGAATTTAAGTGGAGAGGCTGTAACTCAGGCTATGAGCTTCTATAAAATTCCACCAGAGAATGTAATTGTTATGTTTGATGATATTTCTCTTGCAGTAGGCAAAATGAGAATCAGACGCAAGGGCAGTGATGGTGGTCAGAAGGGAATGAGAAGCATAATAGAGCTTAGTGGCTCACAGAGCTTCCCGAGAATTAAAATCGGTATAGGAGAAAGACCAAACCCAAAATGGCAGCTTGCCGATTGGGTGCTTTCACGATTTACCTCTGATGAGCTTAAAGCTCTTGACGAGGTTGCCGAAAAAGCGTGTGGTGCTGTAGAGTGTATATTAAGTAACGATATAGACAAGGCTATGGCACAGTATAACTCTTAACGAGGTAATAAAATGAAATTTTTAGATAACATAATAGAACGAGTGCCCGAATATCAAACGCTTAAAAACGTTGTAAGCAGGGGTAACCCAAATGTGGCTGTAACGGGCTTAACGGGTATTCATAAGGCACATATAATTAATTCACTCCCATTTTCGCAGAAGATGGGAGCATTTGTGGTTGCTTATGATGAGCACGAGGCACAGGTGCTTGTAAACGACCTTACAGCAATGGGTAAATCAGCACTTTTTTACCCCCTTAGAGATTTTATTTTTAGAGATATAAATAGTAAATCACGAGAATACGAGCATCAGCGTATAAATGTACTTCGTAAAATGCTTGATGAAAGTGTAGATGTTGTTGTTACAACAATCGACGCACTAGCCCAATTTACAATTCCACCACAAATATTAAAGCAGGCTACAGTAACAATGAGCTGTGGCACAGAAATTTCTATTGATACGGTAATCAATGCTCTTGTTCTGAATGGCTACCAACGCTGTGACATTGTAGAGGGTGCTGGTCAGTTTGCACAGCGTGGTGGTATTATAGACCTATTTATGCCCGACGCTGAAAAGCCTGTAAGAATAGAATTTTGGGGCGATGAAATTGACACTATAAACACCTTCGATACAGAAACCCAAAGACGACTAGATTTTGTAGAGGAAATAACAATAGTACCATCTGTAGAGGTACTTGTTAACGATAAGCAACAGCTAAGCGAAAAAATAATAGAAAAGCTAAAGCTGTTAAAGGGTAAAAACTCTCCAAAGGCTAAAGAGATACTACAGCATGAGGCAGACCAGCTTGTAAACGGAATTACAATAGGCTCAGTAGATAAGTTTATAAATCTTGTATACGACAATCACGCCACATTGCTTGACTATGTTAAAAATAGAATGATTTTTGTTTCTGAGCAAGCAAAGGTCAAGTCAAGACAAAATTCATACTACACACAGTACAACGCAGAGCTAAAGGACTATTTTGCGTGTGGTGTGCTTTGCAAGGGCTTTGAAACCTATTGTATAGAAAAATACGAGGTCTGGAATTTCTTTGAAGAAAACACAACAGTATTTTTAGATAATTTCAAGCAAGGCTCCTACGAGCTACAGCTAAAGGAGCTTATCACCTTTACTGCTAAACAGCTTTCACTATGGAGTGGCTCTTACAATGTGTTAAAAGAGGATTTGAATATGGACTTTAACAAGTCTATGTCGATGATTATTCTTGCCGGTACAGCAAAAAGTGCCTCATCACTAGAGCAACAGCTAAAAGATGACGGTTACCCTGTACATTTGGTTGAGGATATAAGCAACCCAGCACCAAACAACATTTACGTTATGGCTGGTTCGCTTTCGGCTGGATTTGAGTATCCGTCTGCTAGGTTCAAGCTTGTGTCGCACGGTACAGTATTTACACCTGTAAAGAAGAAAAAGCTTAATCGTCCTAAAAATGCACAGCAGATTTATTCGCTAGAAGAGCTTAGCATTGGCGACTATGTTGTACACACTAAATTTGGTATTGGTGTGTACAGAGGAATTAATAAAATTGAAAAGGACGGTGTAGTAAAGGACTACATCACGATTTTATATGCCAAAGAGGATGAGCTGTATGTACCAGTTACACAGCTTGATATGGTGTCTAAATATATAGGTCCTAAAGAGGATAACAAGGTTAAGCTAAGCAAGCTTGGTGGTACAGATTGGGCAAAGGCTAAATCGAGAGTAAGAAAGGCTGTAAAGGATATAGCTCATGAGCTTACAAAGCTGTATGCAGAACGAATGAAGGCAAAGGGCTATGCCTTTAGACCTGACAGCGAATGGCACCACGACTTTGCAAGCCATTTTGAAT
>JAXJJE010000170.1:0-10547 GCA_036298405.1 Acutalibacteraceae bacterium | reverse complement strand
TACCACTGAAAAAAGGGAAGAGTTAAGTAACAAAACCATTTTAATGCTTGCTATAGCTACAAGTATTGATGCACTTGCGACTGGTATTATATTACCATCGGCAGTAGGTGCAAATTCGTTTTTACTAATGCTTACAGCAGTTGGTATAATAGGTGCTATAACATTGATTATTTGCTTATGTGGTGTTTATCTTGGTAAAGCGTTTGGTGTGCTTTTGTCTAAACATTCAATGCTATTAGGTGGTGTAATATTAGTATTAATCGGCACTAAAATTTTACTTGAGCATTTACTTATTTTATAAGCTTTGAAAATTTGATAGCTTGAATTAAGGTAAAAATTTGCAATAATTATTGCTAAAAAATAATTATGTGATATAATAGCTTTAAGCTTTTAAGCTAGATAATAAAAGGGAGAGGAAAATTATGACAAGTGTAAAAACAAATCTAAAAAAATTGCCTATTGTTTTTCTTACAATGGTAATTTTGGCAACAGCTTTTGTTGTAACAGGCTGTGGTAAAACAATAATTGATGTTGAAGAAGCAAAGCTACTTGACGTAGAGCTTCAGGGCTTTGATGGCCAGGCTACAGCAGTACTTTCTGTAGACTCAAAGAAGCTTAGAAATCTAAGAAATGAATATCGTGATGATAAAAATTATCAGGATATCAAGGAGTTTTTAGATAGCATTAGTTTTGAGATGGAGGACCCTTCACTTAATGGTAAACTAAGCAATGGCGATGTATTCAACATTGTTGTAACCTATGATGAGGAAGTTGCAGAGGAAATCAAAGCTGGTGTTAAGAACGAGGTTATTTCTTACGAGATTAAAAAAGGTAAGCTAAAGAAGGGTACAGAGATTGATGCTTTCAAGGGCATTAAGATTACATACGAGGGTGAAAATACTGAAGCTAGGGCAAAGGTAGATACTTCAGCGTGTGATTCACTGGTAAAAGAAAATAGAATTACATTTGAAATTGACCCAGAGGTAAATGGTACTCTTAAAAACGGAGATAAGATTACTATTAAGGCTGTAGGTCCAGAGGATTTGGCAGAGAATGGTTTTTACTTAAAGGAAACTTCTAAGGAGTTTACAGTAAGTGGCGTTTCAGGTGCAAGAGAAACACTTGAGGGTGTTGATTTTTCTGCTCTAGCAGAAGAAATGCTTGCAACAGCAAATAAGAAAACTGAAGATGTATATGATGTTGCTTGGGATTTGAACTATACATTTAAGAGTGGTATAGCAAGAGATCTTGATACAATTAATTTCAAATATGTTGTAGATCTAAATCTTGTTAATTATGCGTATGCTTACAATCCTGACAATTACAAGAATGAAAACTGCTTGATAGCTTATTATAAGTTTACAGTAGAGGCTAATTGTACACATGATCAGTATTCAGCAAAGGCAGATCGTCCTGAACACCTAATGAAAAAGGGTGAAAGCGATACAGGTGTTTGCTACTTAGCTGTTAAAACAAATTCTCCAATTAAGGTTTCACCAGACAACAAAATTGCTAATCAGTCTATGAAGTATACATTTGTTAGTGGTTTAACAATAGACGACTGTAACGCTAAACTAAATATCCAGAATTACGCTTCAGAGTATTATGATGAAGAGTTTAAGAAGATTGATCCTTCAGTAGAAGCAACAGAGCCTGCAACAGAGCCTGCAACAGAGGTTGCATCAGAGGGTACATCAGAGGCTGCAACTGAGGCAACAACAGAAGCTACAACTGAAGCTACAACTGAAACTGCAACAGAGGCACCAACAAAAAAATCTGAATAATTTTATACAAAAAAACAAGGGCAACCATTTGTGGTTGCCCTTGTTTTTTGGGGGGAATAAATAGTAGTGGAGGTTGGGGAATAGATACTAATAACTGTTAAAAGTTGACTTTGTAATGCGTTTATGGCCACTTTTTATCAGTGTTTAGTATAAGCTTGAAAATTCGTTTTATCTGTGATAAAATGTCACTAGCGTTGGATTGATTTAGTAATTTATATCACTTATAAATGATTCTTCAATCAACTGTTCAAGATGTACGGGATCAAGCTTTAAAGAATTACATAAATGAATGAACCTTTTAGCATCACTTTCCTCAAGAAAAACATCAGAATAATAAGCAATTCTTGTTTTTTCTGTGGCATTATATTTATATGCAGAAATTGCAAATGCTGTATAATTGCCGATTTCAGGGTTGTGAAGCTGTTCTTTAGAGTAACAGTATATAACCATAACAACCTCCGTTCGGTTAATGCTTTAGCTCGTAAGGTGTATTATACTATAAATCTTTTGTATAGATTTTTTTCGTTGAAATCGTCAGCTTTAATGATGAATTTAGCAATACTAGGTTTGCTGTTTTATTAGATAGTTGTTAATTTATTAGATAGTTGTTAATGGGGTGTTATTTTGAATATTGCTGTTTGTGACGATAGTATGCTTGATAGAGAAATTGTAACAGATTTTTTATATGATTATTTTATAAATAAAAATATTAATTATTTTATATCGGAATATATTGGTGGCAAAGAATTAATCTACGACATTCAGGATGGTAAAGACTTTGATTTGATATTTTTAGATATTTATATGCAAGGGGATTTGGGAATTAATGTTGCAAAAAAATTGCGAAATAAGCTTAATTACAAGGGGCAGATAGTATTTCTAACAGGCACAGCTAATTTTGCTGTTGAAAGCTACGATGTTGAAGCTGCAGGCTATTTAATAAAACCCTTAATTCCCGAAAAGCTAAAAAGGGTAATGAATAGGATAATCAAAAATTATAGTGTAGGCTTTTATAGAATACAGCTTAGAACAAAAATTGTAACAGTAAAATTTGATGATATACTATATATAGAAAGCTCAAACTCAAAATGTATTTTACATAGCCATAATAAAAACGAGGTTTATAATATATACAAAAAGCTTACAGAAATAGAAAGTGAGCTTGATGACAAACGTTTTTTAAGATGTCATCAAAGCTATCTTGTTAATATGGATTATATAAAAAATGCAGATAAACAATTTGAGCTAATTAACGGTGATGTTGTGTGCATACGACAAAGAAATTTAAAGAGTATAAAGCAAGAGTTTATTAATTATGTAAGTAGGAAAAGTACTTAATAGGGTTAAATAGGGCATACTATATACGAGGTGATATAGATGTCTAACATTAATAATCTTGACAAAGAGGCAAAGGAGTATTTTTACTCTTTACCACTTGTAACACAAAATATGATAAAAGAAAGCAATGTAGAAATAACCTGCCGAGAGGATATGCAACGCTATTTTACTAATACTATAGGTAATGTACGATTAGATGTAAACAAAACTAATAAGCCTTTGCTTTGATTTTATTCGAAATTAAAAATACAAGGAATTCAGATATATCTCTATCGTAAACAGACAAATTAATAAAGGTAACATAATTATAATATGCTTCATATAGTATATTATAAAGTTTCAAATTTGATTGTTGCAAGTATGGTGATATATATTGAAAAAATCAACAAGCCTGTTAACAGATGTGCCTTTGGGAGGAAAGTGCGTGATAAAAAAGCTTTTGTCGCACGGAATTTATCATAGACGCTTGTTGGATTTAGGCTTTACCAATGGTGCATTAGTAGAAGTAGTGCATAAAAGCCCATTTGGTAATTTGTATGCGTATGAAATAAGAGGGGCTGTAATTGCTTTACGCAGTGAAGATACTGATAATATAGAAGTAATTTATTAATAAGCTTCATACTAATCAAAATATAAAATTGGAGTTCATATGTGATAAAATCTTCACAAATGAACTCCAATTTCTTTTTACATTTAGCTTTGATAAAAAGTGGACAAAGATTTACGAGCAGATTTTGTGTCAAAAGAATACTTACCTACAGCAAGTCTGTCGCCTTGCGAAGACACAGTATGAAGTATGGTGCAAAATATGTCGTAAAGAGGTTTGCCTTTTAATAGCGTTTAGTTTTAATCATAAAAATATGTAAGTGTTTTTTTTAGCTTTGCTACACCTCTCGAGATATGTCTGCTTACTACACAAGGGCTAATTCCTAGCTCTTTAGAAATATCAACCATTTTTCGGGAATTTATATAGTATTCTGTAATACAATAGCGTTGCTTTTCTGTAAGCTCATTGTTTACTGCCTTGCAAATATGTTTTTTCATTTTCTCAATGTGTGCATTGTTTGTGGAGTTTTGTGAGCAAAACTCACTGTATACCATTTGCTGAGAAAGGAATTCTAGTCTTGTTGGTTCGGTTGAGTAGGTTTTCATAATGTCAATCCCTCCATTGCTCTCTCGTTTAACATCTGTGCAGTGTGCATAGCCTCAAGATACATACTATATAAAGAATTTATTCTTTTGGTCAGATTGTCAAATAAGTCAGCTTTTTTGCATATTTTGCGTTCCTCCTTCAAGCTTGTAAGCTTCTCCTTTAAATAGTCTGCCTGTTGTTGGTATTCATTTGCCCAATCCTTATATGTCATATAATCCTCCTGTTCTGTTTGCTGTTTTTAATAAGCAAAACACTATCTGTAAATTTTAATCACAAAACGAATGTTCGTTATAGATTAATTGTAGCAAAGTTTTACTAGCTAGTCAATACCGAAGTGAACATTTGTTTATAAAAATATACAACGGTACTATAAAGTGTACATAAAATGCAGTATCTTTTCTAAAACAGAAAAAGCTACACGAACAAATATTGTAGTTTGCTTACATTCGGTAAAATTATATGTTTTTACAACTTTTGAAATAAACAGATAATTAAGTTGTAAATTGTCAATGTAATGGGTATAATATAGAGTATACAGATAACCTAGAGGTGAGATTGCTTGCATAAGGAGTATATAAGAAATGTAGAAAACAGCAACACAGCAGTGCTGTTTATACATGGTATATTAGGTTCGCCAGATATGTTTAAAAAGTATATAGCTTTAGTACCAGAAGATTGGTCTGTTTATAATATGCTGTTAGATGGTCATGGTAAGGGTGTTTCTGATTTTGCGAATAGCTCTATGGAGAGATGGAAAAAACAGGTTGATAGTGCAGTGTGCAATCTTTCGCAAAAGCATGAAAAAATAATAATTGTGGCACATTCTATGGGTACATTACTAGCGATAAATGCGATACAAAAATATCCTACAAAGATTAAACAGCTTTTTCTGCTTGCAGTACCACTAAAGATTTTTTTAAAGCCTATTGCGATGATTACATCGTTAAAGGTGGTTTTTGATGATGTGTCTGACGATGACCCAGTGGCAGTTTCTATGCGTGATGGACATAGCATAAAATGTGAAAAAAATCTTTTTCTTTATCTAAGCTGGATACCAAGATATTTAGAGCTTTTTAGAGAATCAAAGTTAACACGAGAAAGAGTAAAAGCTATTGATATTCCTTGTAATGTTTATTTGTCGAAAAAGGATGATATGGTGTCTGTAAACAGTAGTAAATATTTGTTAGATAATTCAAATATCAATCTGACGATTTTAGAAAAATCATTGCATCTATATATTACAGATGACGAAATGAAGCTTTTACTAGACGAGTTTAATGCTGTTTGTAGCAGGGTTGCAAAATTAAAATAATAAATAAGAGGAGCTGTAAAATATGAAGCTATATCGTAATGTAGTTGTTTTTATGTTGGTTATATTAATGGCACTAACGCCAACCCTTACCGTTAGTGCAACGGTAGATTATGATATCGGTAGCAAAATTGAGCAGTATGTTGCTGAACATAACGAAAAAACTGCAGGAATGAGTGTTGCTGTATTTAATGATAAGCATACAATATATAGAAACTGCTTTGGCTATTCAGACGTACAGAATAAAATTGCTGTTGCAGAGGATACGGTAATGGAGTGGGGCTCAGTTTCTAAATTATTGGTATGGGTAAGTGCAATGCAGCTTTCAGAGCAGGGTAAGCTGGATTTGGAGGCTGATATCAATAAATATCTGCCAAAGGATTTTCTGCATAACAGAAAATTTGATAAGCCTGTAACAATGCTTAATCTTATGAACCACAATGCAGGATTTGAAGACAGTGTAATAGGTATGTCAACAGGAAAAGAAGAAAAAATAGTATCTGTAGAGGAGTATCTTTCAGAAATACAACCAGCACAGGTATTTGAACCAGGTACAGTTTGTGCCTATAGCAACTGGAGCACAACACTTGCGGCATACATTATAGAGTGTGTTTCTGGTGTGCCATATTCTGAATATGTAAGAAAGAATATTTTTGAACCACTGGATATGAACGATACAGCTATCTGTGCAGATTTAAGCGATAACCCAAGTGTAAAAGAGAGAAGAAGTAATCTGAAAATATATTCACCCAATATGCATGAAATTACACCGAATATGGCATACATTATAATGTATCCTGCAGGAATGTGTACATCTACAATTTCAGATATGCAAAGATTTGCTCAAGCATTGTTGTCAGAGGATACTGTGCTGTTCAAAAAGAAGGATACATACAAAACAATGATTTCACCATCACTATACTATGGTGAAACTAAAAATCCACAGAATTACCATGGCTTCTGGTCAATTGATTCCTATGGCACAAAGCTGATGGGTCACGGTGGAAATACAGCAGGCTGTAGCAGTAATCTTCTGCTTGATATGGAAAATAAAACAGGAATGGTTATCCAGACAAATCAGTATGCAGAGCAGATATATACTCAAAAAATGCCAGAGCTGTTTTATGGTAAATATCAGGGTAATGCTGCTGGCTATACTGGTCTTGTAATGTCTGCAAGAACAATATTTAAAGGCCCGTTAAAGCTAGAAAAATTATTGTCTGTATACAATAACGATTCAAGCGAGGGGATGACAGAATATAGTGTAAGAACAAATCAGAATGGAATTGATAAAATTTCTTCTGTATATGGCGATTTGCTTGTTATAGAATTTAAGGATATTGCTTTAGATGTTATTGTTATAGGATTATATATATTAGCATTGCTTTACTGTGCAGTTAACTTAGTAAGAGGTTTGGTAATGGCGATAATTAATAAGACTAAGGGCAAAGATGTTAAAAAGCCATTCAGCCTGTGGTGCTTAGGTGCAAGCATACTTCAGTTTGTTCCAGTTATTATTTTTATACTAGTAATTCCAACTCTGTTTAATTTTCAGCAATTGACTATATCAGGATATAGGTTTGTGTTTGTCCTTGTTTTCTTAGTTGCAGCTGCAATGCTTGCTCTTGCTGTTTATTCATTTATTAAAATAAGAAAAAGTGAATTGAAAAAATCAAGAAAAATATACATATATTCAATGAATGCTTGTTTGATAATAAGCCTGATAAATATTATTTACTGGAATTGGTGTATGTTCTGGATGATTTAATCCTTGCATAAACCATGATTTTTACAATAAAAAAATAAATTTTTAAAGAAAATGTACATCATTGCCTAATGGTGTGCATTTTCTTTTTGTTTTTTACTATATAGTGCAGGGGTTAAAAAATAAATGAAAACGAAAGGAGTTTATACCGTTAACTTTCTGCAATAAATTAATGGAGGTTTAAAATGACTAAAAAAGAGGATAAATTTTGTTGTTACTATGCCTCTAACGGTAATGCAAGAATATCTGCTGTAATGGCTGGTTATACAGCTAATCCAGAGCAGTTGGGTCAGCAATTGCTGATGAGAGATGATGTTCTTGATAAAGTGAAAAAATACAGAAATACACGCTTTGAGGATTTACGTTTTATGGCACTTTTAGGCTATGAGCGTTTAGCCTTTGGTAGCATAGCTGATTGTATACAGCTGTTGTATATGGATAAGCCAGACCTTCAAACACTTGAGGCTATGGATTTGTATATGATTTCTGAAATAAAACGTCCAAAGGATGGTGCAATGGAAATTAAATTTTTTGACCGTCTAAAGGCACTTGAAAAGCTAAGCGAAGCACAGCAGGCGTCAAATGAAAATAGTATTCCATTCTATAAGGCGTTAGAAAACAGTGCAGAAATGCTTAATAGCTACGAGGTGTATGAAAATGACACCAACTAGGTTTTCAAAAAAGCAAATGCAGCTGTTAACCTGGTGGTGTAGGGGAAGTAGATATTGCAATTACGATGCTGTTATATGTGACGGTGCAGTAAGAAGTGGAAAAACAATGTGTATGAGCATTTCGTTTGTGGCATGGGCTTTTTACAGGTTTAATGGCTCTGCATTTGCATTGTGTGGCAAAACGATTCGTTCTTTAAGAAGAAATGTTGTTACACCAATGGTTGCAATGCTTACAGAAATGGGCTTTGAATGTAGCGAAAAGCTGTCGCAGAATATTCTTGAAATTTCGCTAAATGGTAAAAGTAATACCTTTTATCTGTTTGGTGGCAAGGATGAATCGTCAGCTTCGCTTATTCAGGGTATGACATTAAGTGGTGTGTTGTTTGACGAGGTAGCCTTAATGCCGAAATCCTTTGTTGAGCAGGCTGTTGCAAGGTGCTCGGTGAATGGCAGTAAATTCTGGTTTAACTGTAACCCCGAGTATCCACAGCATTGGTTCAGAATGGAGTGGATTTTAGGCAGAAAGCGTAAAAATGCACTTTATCTTCACTTTACAATGGACGACAACCCGTCGCTTTCTACTAAAATGAAGGAACGCTATAAATCGCTTTATAGTGGTGCATTTTACGAAAGATTTATTCTTGGTAAGTGGGTTAGTGCAGAGGGCTGTGTGTACCCATTTATGAAGGACGATATGTTCGTTGACGTACCAGATAAGATGTTTGAAAGATATGCTGTAAGCTGTGACTATGGAACAGTTAATCCGGCATCGTTTGGGTTGTGGGGTTATTTAGATTGTGTTTGGTACAGAATTGATGAATATTATTACGACTCTAAAAAAGAGGGTATTCAGCGTACTGACGAAGAGCATTATAAGGCACTTGTTAAGCTTACAGAGGATAAAAAGATAGAAACAGTAGTGGTAGACCCGTCTGCTGCCAGCTTTATTCAAACTATACGCAGGCATAATAAGTTTATGGTAACTCCAGCTAAAAACAATGTTATAGACGGAATACGAAAGGTGTCTACAGCACTTAAAAATGGAAATGTAAAAATATGTAATTGCTGTAGCGACAGTATTCGAGAGTTCGGCTTGTATAGGTGGAACACTGGTGGCATAGATGCACCAATAAAAGAAAACGACCACGCAATGGACGATATAAGATATTTTGTTGCAACCGTAGTATCTAAGCCACAACAGCAATTTGTTGCAATAGCTTCACCACGAGGTTAAAGGAGGTATGTTTTGAAGTTTTTTAAAAGAGATAAAAATAAAGAAAATCAGCAAGCCAAGCTTGCACAAACTGTAACGGGTTATAGCTTTAGCAATCCATTTAATGCGTTTAGTAGCTATATTCCACTTAATAATTCACAGCATTTATTGTATGCGTCTTTAAGAGAGGCTATTCCAATTATAGATTCTGCAATAAATAAGCTTGTAAGATTACTTGGTGTGTTCGAGGTTAAAACGGGTAATAAAAGGGTAGACGCAGAGCTGAAATGTTTTTTAGATAATATAAAAACCTGTGGTAATAATGTGGGTATTAAATGCTTTTTAAGTGCATATTTTGATACTCTGCTTACATATGGTACAGCTATAGCCGAGATTATTCCGTATAAGGATTATACTGGTATTTACGGAATTTATAATGCAGATAATCAGGATATTCTGCTAAAGCCTAATGAAAAAAATCCACTTGAGCTTACAGTATCGGTACGAAATAGTGACGGTAGTATAACAAAGGTTAAAAATCAGAATTTAATTATGCTTACATCACTTAACCCACAGCCTAACAGGGTTGGTGGTACATCTATCTTGCAGGGCTTGCCGTTTGTAAGTGATATTATACTTAAAATTTTTACTGCAATAGGGCAAAATTGGGAACGAGCCGGTAACATACGCTTTGCAGTTACATATAATCCACCTAATGACGGTACAGACGGTGTATATACCCAACAGCGAGCAGAAATGATTGCAAGCGAGTGGAGCAAGGCAATGCAGGGCAGTGGAGTGTCTGACTTTGTGGCTGTGGGTGATGTTGATATAAAGGTTATCGGTGCAGATAATCAGATTTTAGATTGTCAGACACCAGGCAGATTATTACTTGAGCAGATAGTATCTAAGCTTAGTATACCACCTTTTCTGCTTGGCTTATCGTGGAGCAGTACCGAGAGAATGTCATCACAGCAAGCAGATATTCTTACAAGTGAGCTTGAGCATTACAGGTATTTGCTTAACCCAGTTATAAGCAAGCTTTGCTCTATGTGGCTTGCAATGAATGGGTATAATACAAAGCACGAAATTATATGGAGTAATATTAATCTGCAGGATGAGGTTGAGCTTGCGAATGCAAGATTAATCAACTCACAGGCTGACCAGATAGAAAATAATAAGGAGTGATTATTTGAGTGAGATTATAAAAAGTAAGGGTAAGGTTTTAAAAAAAGAAAGCTCAATAAATGATAACGAGCTTGAGCTTATCAACAAATATACAAGGCGACAGTACAAAAGTGACGAGCTGTATGT
>JAXJJE010000169.1:0-4525 GCA_036298405.1 Acutalibacteraceae bacterium | reverse complement strand
CTTTCAGAGAATCCACACGCTTGCTTAGTACAGCCTGCTGTGCTATCCTTCGGATAAAAATATAAGATAACCTTTTTTCCTAGATAATCGCTTAGTTTATGCAACTCTCCATTCTGATCTGGCAATTCAAAATCAGGTGCCTTTGTTCCTACTTCTAACATAATATACCTCTTCTTTCTTAATAAGTTATAAATTTTATATTTTTGTCTTAGTTAAAGTTGTTTTTTTACTTTCAATTATATCACTTAACAGGACTGCGTACAATGTATATTTCTGGGCTAAAAAACACCCTCTACATTAAATGTAAAGGATGTTTTTAAAGTTCTTTTATTCAATAATATTCAGAAGTATTCTTGATAATCTTTGAGGTAAGCTATCTAAATTCTCAATATTCAAGAAATGATTTGAACCATAAAGCTTTTCTAGTCGCTCCTTATCACCATCAATTCCTGCCACAAGAAAGATAACACTTTCTTTTTCCATATTTTTTGAAAAATCATTAAGCTCCTGTAAAACACAGTCATAGTGACCATCGTAATTTTCGGCTGCTGGACATCCATCATTAATGTATATAAATATTTTTCTGCCCTCCGAATTTCGTTGCTGCAACATTGCTTTAGAGATAACTTCCAAAGCAAGACCATCCCTGTTGCTACCCTCTCCGTTTAAATCCATTATACCACAAGGTGATAAGCTATCATCAATGATACATCTTCTTAAAACGCAATATTCCTTATTTCCTATATATCCTGTATTATGAGAAGTAACATTAATGGTAATATTATCCATACTCATACACGCTTCATACAATAGACAAGCTGTTTCTTTGGCTATTTCTATATTTCTGCCACACATTGAACCCGAATTGTCTATAAGTAATTCAAGATGAAAGGCTTTTCCTTTTTCGGGTGCTTTTGGAGTTTCAAAAACCTTTAAATCAGGTCTATAAGCTCTTCGTGCAACAATTTTTTTGCCATAATAATTATAATTGCTACCACGATTAATAGATTGCTGAATGGAGTCTAATGCATTTGCCATTTTACTAATATAAGGTGAAATCTTCTCCTTTAAATTTGAATAAAGGTGTCTGTTTGGATAATCTGTTGATACCTTTTGACATATAATTCCAACACCTTTATGTAAATCATTCGTTATAGAAGTTCTTACTGTTCCGATTAATTCAGCATCCGTTTTTTCTGTGACTTCCTGCTGGTGTTTTTCTCGAGCTTCTGCTTGAGCCTCTTCGATAGAATTCCCACTACCTCCAACAAAAGAACCTTCAGCTCGTTTTGCCAACTGTGATGAAGACTTCTCTTTGATTTCCTTTTCAGTTTTTTCCTTTGCCTCTTTAAGCTTTTGTTTAGCTTCAGCCTTCGAGCTGACTCCTGATGGAGATGTTTTTGTGCCAGCAGAGCTTTGGGTAGTGTTACCATTTCCTGCTTTTGTAGTTTGAGACGAGCTATTACTTGAAAGGTTTGAATTATCTTCTTCTATTTTCTCTTCAGGCAAAATTTCCTTTATGTAATCCCATAGGAAACAGGTAAGCTTAGTTGAACCGATAATTCTTTCAGATGAGTCTTCACAATAACAACAATCTTCTATAATATCAATAGCAGAATTGATACTGTCTCTTATCTCATCAGGCACATTATTTCCCCATAGGATTCGTTCTTGTGCTTTGTATGAAATAAGTGCATTGTGTATTGTATAAAATTTATTACCGTTCTCGCTGGATAAATCGTTTTCCACTGTATTCTGTAGCATTTGAGAACGCTCATTATTCATTATTATGCCTACACCATATTTTTTTCGCAAATCTTCATCTATTAATAAGCGATATTCAACATAAATATCCTCTATGATGTTTGCAAGGCTATGCCATAGGTTCTGAACTGATTTTCTGTGACATTCATTCTTGAACTCATTAAAATTCGGATAACTATCCATAATAGTCTCATCAAAAGCAAAACAGTTGTTGTTCATCTGGTTATATGCTTCATCAAGTGCATTAAAATCAGAAAACAATTTATGTCCATCCTCATGACCTAAAAGACCATATATAGATAATTTTTGTGTGCTTAAATATGCAAAGCTACTGGTTATTCCATTAAGAAGATTGATATTGGTTTTGTTGTTTATACGCCAAGCAATAGCATTTCCTCCATATATGAAATTGATTTTTTCGCCATACCATATTTCTATTGCACGAAGAAAACCATTATCTGAGAAGACTTTCAGTATTTCTTCATTATCCTTTGTGTCTTTAATTCTTCTCATTATATTATTTTAGGGGACTTAACTATATTTCGTTAAATCCCCTCCCCCTTTCTTATCTTATAAAATCATATAATTTCTTTCGATTATAGGCATTGCACCTATAAAGTTTTCGATTTCTTCTAGCTTTGCTTTGTTAGTAAGACTTACAGCATTTGGTAGTACAGCCATTACAGCATCACCCAATGTTATATCACGATTATCCTCATACAATGAAGCATATTCGATAATTACTCCTTCTGTAAAAAGATAACCAAAGACGGTGTTTCTCATGTGATTTTCCTTTTCATACCTTTCAAGTTCGGTATTAAGCTTTACAACGTCACTTAGCAAGGCTTTACATTTTGCAACCGAAGGAAATGTATCTGACAAGTTCTTTTCAAGTCTTTCTATAAGCTCGGTTTCTGTTGGAGTATCTATAATATATGTATTTCTCATAAATCTAGCTCTAAAAGAAGCGTCTGGCTCGATAACATCTGCGTATGTAGCGTTTGATGTAGCTACAATAATGCAATATGGATGTCTGTGCAGAACTTTACCACTTGCCAAAGTAAGGATACCATTAACCTCAAGCAAACCATTCAAGAATGTAAGATTTTGTGCAGTTAAACACTCTTTAAACTCAATAACACAGGGCTTCTCAAAGTTTTCTGCAAGCACAGATACTAACTCCGTATAGCTTATGCCATTACCAGAGGTTTGAACATTAGCTAAAAGAGTTTTTACATCTTCAGGTGTAAGTCCTTCAGGAGCTTTCAAACCTGTAATTTCTTCGTATATCGTACAGGTTTCGTACTCGATTTCTTCATCGGTATAGGTATGTGTTTCTGAAACCTTTGGAATAAGCTCACTACTTACCTTAAAAAAATCAGTATTTCTATCAAACTCTATAACCCCATATGGAACACCTAACACTTCAGCCATTGCAATAGCAGCCGTAGTTTTACCACTTCCACTTGTACCGATAAACATACAGTTATATGCTGGTGTAGCAGAATTGGCACACATTTTGATTTTTCTTAGTGCTTTCTTTAGGTGTTGAGGAACTATATAGTTTTTTAAAGGAATCTCTGGTGTATATCCTAAATCCAAAGAAAACTCCTTCTTTAAAGCCTCTAAAGTAACAAGCTCTCGTTTGCTTTTTGCGTCTGTATCTAACAATTCAAAAGAACCTAAAAGAACCTCTTTAGGTGCATATTCTTTTCTTGTTATATTTTCATACTTTATTTTCTTAAATGTTTTACTAGGAGGTATTCCACCATCAACCTCAAAGATAGCTTTTGTGGACACACCAGTTAAAGAGTTAATATAATCACTAGCAACAAAGCACAATCGCTGAATTTCTTCCCTTTCTTTATCATCATTAATTTTCTTGGATAATTCTGATAAGGTTTGAGTCAATTCATTGCTTGGTAATTCGTTGTTTGATTCCTTATCCAGTATCAACTGTATGATACATAGCCACATTGGAATACCATTAGATTTGCTACTGGTATCTAACTTATACGGAGTGATTTCATCTGTATCCTTTTTATAGTGTCCTGCTAACGAAACGGATTGTTTCTTTACATCGTATACACAGCAATCTACTGTATTATCGTCACTGCGATATTCAGATACAATCATTACATCTGAAATTTTACCAACACCAATAATAGGCTCCGTATTATTGATCTCTTCATTTTGACACATAGCAGTGTAAATTATCGCTTCAGCGATAGGTGCATATAATTTTGTTTTTAAGCTTGTTGGGTTTATTTCTGAAAAATATTCGTCAAATTCTCCATTAGAATTTGTTATTTCAAATCTATCAAATAGCTCATCAAGAAATTCTGTTGTTTCATAAGCTTTTTTAATATCTATCAGATTATTCATTTAGTTTCTTTCTCCTATTTCTTTTAATTTTATACTTCAACTATGAAGTAATAAATTTTTGCTTTCCTTTTAACATCTAGTTCGTTATCAAGACACAATTTCATTAAATCGTCATCTGGCAACTTTATGATGTCAAAATCACCTAACTCATTTCCAGTTTCTTCTATCCAAGCTTTGCCTGAAGAAGAATCATACGCAATGGTAAACAATGGAATCTCGGTCGTTTCCGAAGCTTTATTTACCATTTCTAACAGGATATTTCCCACTGAAACAATATCAGTATGTGAACTGTCTGTTAGGTCGTAAATCTCTGCATTGTCCTCATCAGTAACAATCAGAAATAAATTTTCACCCTTACGAAAGATAAAGTAGTTAT
>JAXJJE010000168.1:0-1633 GCA_036298405.1 Acutalibacteraceae bacterium | reverse complement strand
TGTTTATTGGTGTAGAAAAATCACTACATTCACAGCTTGCTCTGTGAATGGATTTAGACTGTGTGCCAGGACAACCACAAGGGAGTGTAGCTTTGTTTTTCTTTGCTTCTAGAACAGCCTCTTCATTATAAGCAGGAACTTCTCTTTCTTCAAAAGTAATGGCACCTGTAGGACACACTGGCAAGCAATCTCCAAGACCATCGCAGTAGTCCTCACGAATAAGCTTTGCTTTGTTGTCGATCATTTCAATAGCACCCTCGTGACAAGCACTGGCACACGCCCCACAACCATTACATTTTTCTATATCAATTTTAATAATTTTTCTAATCATATTGTTTCTCCTATCTTGATTTTGCACTCTTATTATAGTACAATAATTAAAACTAATCGGTTGTATTTACAACAGAAAAGAGAGTTTTATGAAAGAATATATTTCCATTCTAAAAAGAACTCAGCTGTTCGCTGGTGTGGTTGAAGAAGAAATATCTGCTATGCTTTCTTGCCTTGGTGCAAGGCTTGAAACATTCAAAAAAGGAGAATATGTACTTCGACAAGGTGAGCATTTGAGTGATATTGTTGTGTTAGTAGTCGGCAATCTTCATATCAAAAATGATGATTATTGGGGTAACCGAAGCATACTGGGGCAGATTGCTGTTGGTGATATGTTTGGAGAGGCTTGCGTTGCACCTGAAAGTGGAGCACTCTTAAATGATGTAGTTGCCATTGAGGATAGCTCTGTTATCTTCTTTGATGTAAAGCGTATTCTGACAACCTGTTCTTCTGCCTGTCGTTTTCACGCTATGGTAGTACAGAATTTATTTTTTGCTATATCTGAGAAAAACAGAAAACTCGTGCAAAAGCTTGGTCATATGTCTAAGCGTTCTACACGAGAAAAGTTAATTTCGTATTTATCTGAGGAAGCGAAAAAGCAAACCAGTTCAACATTCACTATTCCTTTTAATCGTCAACAGCTTGCAGACTTCTTATCAGTTGATCGTAGTGCTATGTCTAACGAGCTGTGCAAGATGCGTGACGAGGGTTTAATTGAATTTGAGAAAAATAATTTTAAGCTATTATAACTATTATTTAAGACAGCAGGAGCTTTTCTTGCTGTCTTTTTTTATAAACAAAAGGGATGTCACTTAGAAGTAACATCCCAAAGAAATAATATTGAGCCTGATAAGTTGGAATTTGCGATGAGTTATTTTCTCTTTGCAAATTCATATTCAAACTTGCGAATTTGCAAATTGCTAAATTGTAAAATATAATTGAACAATTCAC
Source organism: Acutalibacteraceae bacterium (assembly GCA_036298405.1). Taxonomy (GTDB): domain Bacteria; phylum Bacillota; class Clostridia; order Oscillospirales; family Acutalibacteraceae; genus CAG-964. The sequence goes on along the minus strand of JAXJJE010000168.1, from coordinate 352 downwards.
CCTTAAATTGTTTTTTAGCTTGCTTCAAATTCGCTTGTTTCAGAGCCTACTGTAACAGAATATTTTTCTCCTTTTTCAAGCTCTGGAGTTGAAATAATAACCACAGCGAAGTCAAGCTCAGGTTTGTGAGAAACAACAGTGTTACCTTTTGAATCCTTGAGTTCAATTTGAGTTTCTACAGGTTGATTGCCAACACTTATTGCAATAACACCTTGCTTTGAATCACTAAAGCTTTGTGCCATCATAGTAGAACCTGTACCGATAAATGTACCACCTGTTATAACAGCAGCTTTATCATAGTCAAGGGTTGCTGTATCACCTTGTGTTGGGCCTGTTACAGTTGTGTGTCCAC
>JAXJJE010000167.1:0-4538 GCA_036298405.1 Acutalibacteraceae bacterium | reverse complement strand
GGTACAAGGTCTGCCTGATAAAGCAGAATATCTGCTGCCATAAGTGCTGGATATGTAAACAAGCCAGCGTTGATGTTGTCTGCGTGCTTTACAGATTTATCCTTAAACTGTGTCATTCTTGAAAGCTCGCCGTACTGTGTATAGCAGTTTAAAAGCCATGCAAGCTCTGCGTGTGTATTCACGTGGCTTTGAATAAAGAACAAGCTCTTTTCTAAATCTACACCACAGGCAAGTAGTAGTGCATATGCTTCGTACACATTTGCTCTGAATTTTGCAGGCTCTTGTCTTACTGTAATAGCGTGCAAATCAGCAAGTGCATAAATACAGTTAAAATCATCCTGTAGCTTTATCCAGTTTTTTATTGCACCTAAATAGTTGCCAAGTGTAATAGTACCTGTTGGCTGAATAGCACTGAATATTACCTTTTTCTTTTCTGTCTGCTGTTCCATTTTTTCTCACTCCCTATTACTCGCAAAGCTCTTTTACAAGCTCGCCTAATATTTTTACACCCTTAACAAGCTGTTCGTCTGTTGGTGTTGAGAAGTTTACTCTGAATGAATGTGAAACTTCGCTTTCGTCTGCTAAGAAAGCATTGCCAGGCACTACACATACCTTTCTTAAAACTGCCTCTTTGCAGAATTTCAGCATATCTATATGCTCTGGTAGCTTACACATAATAAACAAGCCACCGTCAATTTTATCGTATGTAACATATGGTGCTAAATGCTCATCAAGCAAATCCATCATAAGCTGTGCCTTTTTGCTGTATAGCTTTCTAAGCATTTCAAGGTGTGCATCAAAGTCGTATTTTGTTACAAACTCATAAGCAACCATTTGTGACCAGATAGTTGTATGAACATCCTGACCCTGCTTACAAACAACCATTTTTTGAATAACAGGTGCAGGTGCAACACACCAGCCTACACGCATACCTGGTGAAATAACCTTTGAGAATGAACCAGCATAGATAACTATACCGTCTGTGTCAAGTGATTTTATAGATGGCACATACTCGCCAGAATAACGCAAATCGCCATATGGGTTGTCCTCTATAATAAGAACACCGTATTTTTTAGCAAGCTCATATATAGCCTTACGCTTCTCTAGGCTTGTTGTAACACCAGAAGGATTCTGGAAGTTAGGTATTACATATATAAGCTTAACATTCTTTTCTGTTTTAAGCTTTTCTTCAAGAGCTTCTATATTCATACCGTCTGATTCTACAGGCACACCAACAAGCTTTGCATTGTAAGAACGGAATGAATTTAATGAACCAATAAAGCTTGGAGCCTCGCAGATGATAACATCACCCTCGTTACAAAGTGACTTTGTAGCAAGGTCCATAATCTGCTGAGCACCTGATGTAATTATAAGGTCATCGTTTTCGTTACCTATATTGTGCTTTTCTTTCATATAATCCTTTAAGTAATTTCTTAAAGGAGCATAGCCCTCTGTAACACTGTACTGTAGTGCATCAATTGGGTTTTCCTTTAAAATTCTTGCAGAAATCTCTGCAATTGCTTCACTTGGAAAGGCGTCTGGTGCAGGGTTACCTGCTGATAGTGAAATAACCTGTGGGTCTGCTGCATATTTAAAAATCTCTCTGATTGCAGATGGCTTTAAAGCACTTACTCTGTCACTGAAATTATATTCCATTTATATCAACTCCATATCTATTACTAAGACTTTTATTTTACCATATACAATGGATTTATTCAAGAATTTATAGGCAATTTAACTGTAAATGCAAATTATGACGGTAAAAGCTGTAAAATAAGTCATTGATACACTTTATTAATTGTAATATAATTATCACAATAATGATTTACATACGGAGGAAGAAATGAAAAGGTTAATCAGTATTATTTTATCAGGTGCACTGCTTACAACAGTATGTATTGGTGCCAGTATAACAGCTAATGCTGCTGTGGTTTGTGAAGTAAGCGATAATGGCTATCTTTTTGACACATTTGAAGATGGCACAGCAAAGCTTATTGGCTATGAGGGTAGTGAAACAGAATTAGTTATTCCTAAAGACATAAACGGATGTACTGTTACTGGTATTAATTACGTTGCATTTGCTAATAACACAAATATTACAAGCGTTAAAATACCAGACACAGTAACCCTTATAGATATTAATGCTTTTAAAGGCTGTACAAGCTTAGCCGAAATAACAATTCCAGACAGTGTAGAAAATATCAAATGTGGATTTGACGATACAGCATACTATCATAATGTAGATAATTGGGAAGATGGTGCACTGTACATAGACAATCACTTAATTGACACAACTCAACAGGTTACAGGTGAGTATAAAATAAAGGACGGCACTATCACCATTTCGCCATCTGTTTTTGAAAACTGTACAGCACTAACCGACATAACAATTCCCGAAAGTGTAAAGCGTATTGATTGTTCGTTTGAAGACACAGAGCTTTATAACAACACTGATAACTGGGAAGATGGTGCACTATACATAAACAATCATTTAGTAGCAACAAATGAAGAAATTGCAATGGAATACGCACTAAAGGACGGCACTGTTTCAATTTCATCTACTGCCCTATCATCAGGCTATATCAGACAAATAACAATACCAGCCAGTGTTCAAATAATCAACGACAAAACCCTTTTATCATTCAGTCCTTTCTTAAAAGAAATAAATGTTGTAGAGGAAAATGAATATTACCATTCTATTGACGGAGTTTTGGTTGAATCAAAAACAAATACATTACTCAAATATCCAGCCTCAAAGATTGTATCAGATTATACAATTCCAGAAGGTATTAAAAATATATACGAACCTGCTTTTTACAGCTGTGAATTCACAACCCTAACATTCCCAAGCAGCGTTGAAAAATTAATAAGACCCGAACAAAGTGTTCACAACACACACTACACTTTACATACAACAAAAATTAATGTCAGTGAGGATAATGAATATTTATATTCTGTTGACGGAGTTTTGTTTGATAAACAAAGCAACGCACTGATTAAATACCCTGCCAAAAAAACGGATACAGAATATACTATTCCTGATGGTGTAACAGAAATAGAAGACTATGCTTTTTATGCAAGTAAATTAAAGCAGGTAACTATACCTGAAAGTGTAACTGTAATTAAGGAATGTGCATTTAATTTAAGTCACAACTTAAAATCTGCAACCATATTAAACCCAAGGTGTTCAATCTTTGTTTCTGCGTTTGACTTTGGCAACCGCTTTAAAGTTCGTGGTTACGAAAATTCATCTGCACAAAGAATGGCAGTAGCAGAAGATTTTAAATTTGTTTCTCTTGGTGAAGCAGATGGTACAGCAAATAAAGACCAATCAGCACTTTCAACTGTTGCAAATCTTCTTGACGGCCCTGTTGTAACAATAATTCTGGTTGTTGCTTTAATATCTCTAATTGTACTATTGTTTATTAAACGCAAACAGAATAAAAAATCAACCAATCAGCCAATTATATCACATAAACCTATGTCTGATGAAATTACACCAGACCAGATTACACAAGACCAAATCGCAAATCAAATCACACTGGATTTTGATTCAAATTCAGATTAACAAATATATATAAACAAAAAACCGTATCAACACGCTTTTAAAGTGCTGTTGATACGGTTTTTTAGTATTAACTATATACTACTATACTCAAATAAACGATACATCTTCTTCGAGAATTTTCCACCATATATCTTTTTAAATATATGCTTCTCTATCCCTGTTAGCTCATTTATAAGATTATCTGGTGTCATATTATGCTCTTTTATGAATTTAAAGTCGTCAAGCTCAAAAAGCTCAGGATTATCTGTACCATAAACCTCAGTAACACCAACATCATTTATTGGATTTTTATATTTAGAAATTTTTGCTGATAATGTGGTATAAAAATCTATCATAAGTGCTACTTTATCGAAATAGTTATTGATAACAGAAATCAGATTTATTACCTCTTCTGTTTTAAGATACATACTTGTACCTTCAATAACAACAATAGCAGAATGGCTTTTTGGAATTTCTGAAAGCCATTCTGGGTTTCGTGCGTCACCCTCAAGCATTTTGTAATACTCATCCTCAACATAATGAAGCCTGCGTTCCTCTATAACCTCTGCAAAATCCACATCATACCAGCTGTGATTATTTGTCCCTACTCTAATTACACGACCGTCCATACCACAGCCTATATGGATTATTACAGCGTCCCTTAACTCCTTCATTTTTTCTGTTAACCAACTATCATAAACACTGGCTCTCATTCCCATATAATAAGCAAGCCACTTAGACTTTGACTTACCCTTTAATTCAAAGCCCTCTTTACTCCAGATTTCTTCTGCCTTTTCATCATTAAGAATTATTCCTTTTTTACTTACATAAGCCTTTCCGTATAACGGAATATAAAGGGTTTTATTTACACTATTCATAATAATCATTCCTTTACAAAAATTAAACCCAAGTACAGCTTTGAACTATACTTGGGTGAATTTTTTAATATTTCCATCTCATGTATAGTTTGCTATACATGAGTCTCGCAATT
>JAXJJE010000166.1:0-1690 GCA_036298405.1 Acutalibacteraceae bacterium | reverse complement strand
ATATTAATGCTCATGGTACAAGTACACCACTTAATGACTCAGGCGAAACAAAGGCTATTAAAAAGGCTCTTGGTGACAAAGCTTATGAGTCACTTATAAGCTCAACAAAGTCTATGACAGGTCATATGCTTGGTGCAACAGGTGCAGTAGAGGCTATTGCAGCTGTACTGGCACTAAAGAATGGTGTAGTACCTCCAACAATTAATCTTGATGAGCCAGATGAGGCTTGCGACCTTAACTATGTACCAAATAAGGCTGTAGAGGCACAGCTTGATATTGCTGCTTCATCAACACTTGGCTTTGGTGGTCACAATGCTGTTGTAGCGTTCAGAAAAGTAGATTGAGATTTATATAGATAAATACATATACTTTTATTTAAAAGGAAAGGATATTACCTATGTATAGTATTGAAGAAATTAAAGAGCTTATTGCCACACTTGACAATTCAAGCCTTACAAATTTAGATATTGTTACAGAAAATGGCGAAAAGCTAAGCCTAAAGAAAAAGGTTGAAAAGCCAAATGTAGCATTACCAGTGGGTACAGCAATGGCTCCAGCTATGCCAATGCCACAAATTTCAATGTCACAAGCACCTATGGCACCAGTAAATACAGCAGAGCCAGCTGCAACAGAGCCTGCAAAGCCACAGGGCAAAACAATAGATTGCCCTATGGTAGGTGTATTCTATACATCGCCATCACCAGAGGCTGACCCATATGTAAAGGTTGGTACAAAGGTAAATAAGGGTGATGTTGTGTGCATTATCGAGGCTATGAAGCTAATGAACGAGGTTACAGCTACAGAGAGTGGTACAATTCAGGAGGTACTAGTAGAAAACGGTGACCTTGTAGAGTTTGGACAGCCATTATTTGTAATTTCTTAACAGGGGGTTATTTGTATGAATCAAGAAGAAATCAAGAAGATTATTCCACATCGTGACAATATGCTTCTAGTAGAAGAGGCAGAAAAGATTGACGATGTTACATCAAAGGGTAAATATACAATTAAGGGTGACGAGTTTTTCCTAAAGGGACATTTCCCAGGAAATCCAGTTGTACCAGGTGTTATCCTATGTGAAATGATGGCTCAGACAAGCTGTGTACTTATTTCAGACAGTGCGTCAGGCTCAACTCCATATTTCTCAAAAATGGATAATGTAAAGTTTAAAGAAAAGGTACTACCAGGTGATACACTAGAAACAACCTGTACTTTAACAAAAAGCAGAGGTGTATTCCACTTTATTACTGCAAAGGGCTATGTTAAAGACAAGCTTTGTGTTCAGGCAGATTTTACAGTAGCTGTTATTCCTAACGAGGAGTAATCGCATTAAAATATATTTTAGTTGGGAGTGTACAGTTTGTTTTCAAAGATTTTGATAGCAAATCGTGGTGAAATTGCTGTAAGAATTATCAGAGCTTGTCGAGAGATGGGCATTTCTACCGTAGCAATATACTCAGAGGCAGACAAAAACGCTATGCATGTTCAGCTTGCTGATGAAAGCTATTGCTTAGGTGGTCCACAGGTTGCAGACAGCTATCTGAATATGGCAGCTATTATCACTGTTGCAGTTGCAACAGGTGCTCAGGCAATTCACCCTGGTTATGGCTTACTCTCTGAGAACGCAAAGTTTGTTTCTTTGTGTGAAAAATGTAACATACAGTTTATTGGTCCAAGTGCCGAGATGATTTCT
>JAXJJE010000165.1:0-4296 GCA_036298405.1 Acutalibacteraceae bacterium | reverse complement strand
ACTATTTTTAAATAGTCAGGTCTGAAATCCTGACCCCACTGTGAAATACAATGTGCCTCATCAATAGCCACCATAGACACATCTATACTCTGGCATAAATTAATAAAGCTGTTTGTCAGCAGCTTTTCCGGTGCAACATATATGATTTTATAAGCCCCCTCTTTTGCCCTTTGCATAGCCATACCAAGCTGACGAGATGTAAGGTTGCTGTTGAGATATGCTGCCTTTATACCCATATTAACAAGTGCCTTTACCTGGTCTATCATAAGTGATATAAGTGGAGAAATAACAATAGTAACGCCACTAAGCATGAGTGCAGGCACCTGATAGCACACCGATTTGCCAGCACCTGTTGGCATAACACAAAGCACATCTTTACCATTTATTATGTTGTCAATTACCGTTTCCTGTGCTCCACGAAATTCATCGTAGCCCCAGTAGCTTTTTAAAATTTCATACTTGTCCATTCTGTTATTCCTGCCAACTTTTTATAATCATATCGCTTGTATATCAAATCTTAGTCTATCAGTCTTTCCTGTGGTTCCTGATTATTATATACCATTGTTAAAAACTCAACCAGATTATCTGCCACAAAATAAATCTCGTTATCCATTTCGTTATCAATTCTTACAATTCTAGGCTCGCCGTTTTCATCAACTGCTCTGAAATCCATATAGTACATATCATGACCAGCCGACTCTGTTTCTCCAAAAGGAATACCAATATCAGGGTACTCCCATTCGTATCTCCAGTTATCAAACATATCCTCCAGCCCGTTAAAGGTATTTTGCTCTGGACCTACTCCGTATATTATCGACAGCCATGTGTCATATTCAGAATCAATAACTCCACCATTCTTTACCCTTAAAAGCTCAATATAAGATTGTGGCAATCTGTAGCCCATTGTTTTTTCTGCTCTGCTAATCATTTCGTCTGTCAATTCACCAAAGCTGTATTCTTTTCCATATTCACCTTCGTTGTCAAACAGCTTAAGCAAATCTATATTTTCAAACATACTCATAACACTCTAAATTCTCCATAAATTCATTTAAATAATCACTTCTATTTTATCAACCCTGCATTGGCTGTATACTCTTTTATTCCAGTTTTTCACCAGCCATTCTGTGCTGATACATTTCCAGTTATTCTCAAATTTTGCTTCTGACGGAAACACATATTCTATATGTCCTGCGTCATATCCCGAAACGCAGTATAAAGCCACAGGGCAATATTTTTCATCTACGCATGGATATTCACAAAGCATAAAGTCAACATATTCCTCATACTCGTCCTTAAATCGCAATACAGTCCCTCTGAACAGCATTACTTCTTCACATTCAGTAAGCTTCATCGTTGTACCCCCTTATCATACGCAAACCAACCTGATACTAAAAATCCCAGATACAGATATCCTCATCACCAAGCATACGCTCAACCTTATTTTCTATTATAAACAAATAAACACTTTCAGCAAATAAAACCAGCTTTTCTTTTGCTACAACAGCGTACATGCTGTTGGTACAGCCTTTGATTTCGCTTTTTACATCAAGCTGTATAGAGTCCAGCTCACATTCAGCAGAAAACTCTCCTGTAAGCATTGTAAACAAAGGGTTATAGCCGTTGTAATTTATGTATATATTTTTTAATTGGCCATCATCAACAACCCTTAGCTTTAAATCGATATTGTTAAAAACAAAGATTGAGCCATCAGCTGTTTTTTTCAATTCTATACACAATCATCATTCCTACTATTTTTTTACTTTTAAAGCAATATTAATAACACTCATTTAAACTGTTATCTTACCCTCTTTCACCTTACCACTGAAATCATCAATATAAATATAGTTAATAAAAGCTTCATCAATCAGCAGAAGATAAGGTTCCAGATAAGTCCAATCATCATAGTCATTCATAAAATCCTTATAATCACCATAAATATACATTTTAAATTCAGCTAAGCTTCCGTCCAAACCACAAAGGTACATTTTGTTATGCTCTGTGTGCACCTCTTCATCTATCACAATATAATCAGGTGAATAAAACTTAAGCTTACCAATAAAGCTGTCTATTTTTTCAGCTACAGCTTCATCTGCAAAGCTGTATTTTTTATCAAAGCCCTCTACCTCTGATATAATCTTTTTCCGGTATAGCTCCAGTCGCTTATCCTCTTGAACCTTCTTGTTTTTTGCTATCTTTTCTTGTAGCAAACGCTTTCTTTCAATATCCATGCATATCACCTGAAATATAATAAATTAAATGATAACAAAATTATTAAAATGTCATTTTATCATAAATTTAAACTATAGCAGACACCAACTGTACAACGCCACCCGACAGCAACGCTATAACTGCACCTAAAGCAGTGCCAATAGCAGCACCCCTTACATGAAACCATGGGTTTTTATATTCCTTATCCATGTCCTCAGTCCCTGGTATTCTCAGCCTTTTGCTGTGGCAGAATATACCCCAGTCTAAAACAACCAAATCATAAATATTAACTGCAAAAAACAGCATAAACACATGAAAAAACGCAGACGCAAAGTCTTTACAGCCCGAAAAATAAGCAACCACTGCCAACAGAATAACAAAAAATACCGACCCACCTATTTTCTTGGTGATATGTGCCTTTTCACTTTGCTTTATTGTATCCTTATACTGTGGCAGCTGTTCAACTCTTTTTATTATCTCTGGTGGATATGACGCAATCATTACTATTGGATTTTTATACTGTGCCGGCAATATAATAAGCGTAAACAGCACACACGCAATAACACATTCTATAAATAATATCATTTTAATTTCTCCTTCCACTTTATAAAATCACTATACTAATCTCTGTTCAAACGCTATACACTATATAAAACACGCAACCGTTTAAACAGAGATTAGTACAAGCACCACTTAAAACACAGAATTACTGATTTTAAATGGTGCTTATATTATCCCTTAGATTTATTTAGTTTTGAAATTCATACCACTATTTCTTAACCTAAATCATCAACAAAGCCCTTTAAAATCTCGCTACAGCCCTCTGGCTTTTGCAGATAAATCATATGGTCACCAGCAAGCTTAACAATCTCGCAGTTACCCATTTTTTCAGTATATGGAACAATAATTGTTTCTACCTTTTCGTTAATAATCTTAAGGGCATTATCCAGCTGTTTAGCTTCCTCTTTACTATACTCAGTCTGATGTAGCTCTATGTCAAGATTATTAGCCTCTATCATTTTATTTGTCCATATAGCGTTTTCTATAAATTCTTCTTTAGTGGTGTATCCCCAGCTTGCACAGATGTAAAGCTTTGGAACATCATTTTTAACTATTGTATTGAACGCCTTCTGTGCATTCTCTGCTAAAAATGAAGCCTCAGAAATAGGTGCAATAGAATCCAGTGTAAGATACGACAATGCGTCACCCAGATATTGCTCCTCTGCTGAAAAATTTTCCGGATAAGAATAGCAATAATCTCTCAGAACATATCGGCTCATACCCATTTTTGCAAGAGCTGCCAACAATTTATCATCTAAACCAACCGTTTCGGCTGGCTCCTCATCAAACGCTGTGGCAGACAATTCAGAGCCATCTACAAACACAATGCCCTCTATTTCATCCGGATATTTACTTGACCAGTATGTTGCATATGCTCCACCAATAGAATGTGGCATAAGCACATAAGGTGCCTTTATTCCTGCATTTTTAAGAGCCTTACGGTAATCCTCTACTATGTATTCAAGTGTCATTTCATTTTTTGTGTCATCACTAAAGCCATAGCCGGCACGGTCAACAAAGACAACCTGATTATCCTTTTCAATTGCCTTTGTCATCTGACGTGTAACAACTGCATAATCACCCGAGCCTAAACCTGCCAAGCCTACTATAGTATGCTTGCCGTTTTCGTTGCCGAATTTAGCAACGTTAAGGCAATAATCACCAACCGAAACTGGGTTGTAATAGCCCTTTTCTTTTAGTGCTTCCATTTCTTGATTGCTTTTAACCTTATGCATTATAAAGGTACCCAAAGCAAACAACAAAACTGCTGACAATAACACAGCAACTACAATTAAAATTATTTTACCGATACTTTTCTTTTTCATAGCTCTACCCCTAAACCTAATCTAATATAATTAAATCTAATATAAATTAAATACAATCCTGACTAAGCACACCATACTTTTCGTATGAGGCTGTTTTTACAATCTTGTTTTGCTCGTTTACAAAAACAACCTTTGGCTTGTGCTCCTTAACCTCTTTGTCATCAAGCTGACAGTAAGCCATAATAATTATATGGTCACCCTT
>JAXJJE010000164.1:0-1596 GCA_036298405.1 Acutalibacteraceae bacterium | reverse complement strand
GGGCAAAGCCCCTGCCAAACTACAATTTATTTATCTCCCATAACAAAAACAGACTACTGTTCGATTACAGTAGTCTGTTTTGCTATGTCTATAAAATTTTTAACTTACGTTACATTTCACTTCTGCCCTCTAAGGCTCTTAGCAGAGTAACCTCATCGGCAAATTCAAGGTCACCACCTACAGGTATACCATAGGCAAGTCTTGTTACCTTTATACCAAGTGGCTTTAAAAGCTTGCTTATATACATAGATGTTGTTTCGCCCTCTACAGTTGGGTTTGTTGCCATTATTACCTCATTAACAGAATGGCTTTGAATATTTGCAAGCAACTGCTTTATTGTAAGCTGTTCTGGACCTATTCCGTTTAGTGGTGACATTGCACCGTGAAGCACATGGTACACACCGTTATACTCCTGTGTACGCTCCATAGCAATTACATCCTTTGGGTCTTCAACAACACATATTGTAGAATGGTCACGCTTGTCGTTTGCACATATCGAGCATTTCTCTTTGTCGGTAAGGTTACAGCACTCGCTACAATAATGTATATTTTCGTGTGCTGCTAAAATAGCATTAGAAAACTCCACTGCACGCTCTTTAGGCATTTTTAAAACATAATAAGCAAGTCGCTGTGCTGTTTTACTGCCTATACCAGGTAAACGCTCAAATTGCTCGCTTAGCTTGGCAAGTGGGGCTACATTGTATGATGCCATTATCAGAACAAGCCAGGAATGTTAAGGCCACCAGAAATTCTCTCCATTGTCTGAGCCTTATCCTCAGCAGCCTTTCTTAGTGCTTCGTTAGATGCTGCAATAATCAGGTCTGTTAGCATATCAATATCCTCTGGGTCAACAACCTCTGGCTTAACGCTTACTGACTGTAGCTCTAGCTTACCTGTAGCTACTACCTCAACAGCACCACCACCAGCTGTTGCAGAATACTCTCTTGTCTCAAGCTCTGTGCTAGCTGCGTCCATTTCCTCCTGCATCTTCTGTGCCTGCTTTGCAATCTGCTGTAGATTCTGTGGTGCTCCACCCATACCTCTTGGAATTCTTGCTTTCATTATTTTTTCTTCCTTTCAATTCTTAATCTTCCTCAACCTCTACACCCACCTGCTTGGCCTTTTCTAAAAGCACTGCCATTGGGTCTTCTTGCTGAGCTTTTTGTTCAGGTCTTTTATATGGTCCCAGCTTATACATTCTGCCAGTAACCTCCCTAACAGCGTTCCTCATTCTTTCACGCTGGTCAGGCTGTTTTAAAAGCTTGAACGCTAATTCATTTTGGGAGTCTATCAATATATAATCTCCACTGATATACGCCCTTGTATTTTTAAATGAAGTTGCAACAGATTTTGAGTACATCTCGATTGTATCTAAAACCTCTTGCCAGTCCTCCATAGGAACTGCATTTCTTACGATAGTATCGTAATCTATTGTGGTTTGTCTTGCTACTGATTTTACCTGTGGATTTTCGCTATATACGGTAGCTGTAATATTACTTGATTCATACTGAACAGGTGGCTGTACGGCTGGTTTAACTGGCTGTACCGATTGCTGACCCGATGTTGCGTATGGCGTTACCTCTGCTTGCTGTGATG
>JAXJJE010000163.1:0-6425 GCA_036298405.1 Acutalibacteraceae bacterium | reverse complement strand
ATATCAATGGTGAATATGCCATGACTGGTGTTGACTCAACCAGAATTGAAGATGGTGTGAAATATTCATTTAAGGTGGAGAAACAATAAAGCTGACAGATGATATCAGCATATAAGCTTTATTGATATTATCAGCCTGACAGCTATTTTATCCTGAGCAATAATCACAGGCACTAAAAATACCTGCTGGTCTGTAATTGCAAACTGGCAGGTATTATCAGATAAAACAAGAAAAACGCAGCACACTTAAACATCATAATAATTTTGAAAAAACTGGAGGCGATAAGATGTTTGTGGATAAATGGGAAAAAGAGAACCGTAGTTTCAGAAAACACGATATCAGAGAAACTAGTTATTCAACCACTGAAATTCATGGTGAAAGATTATTTCAAATTCAAACCTATGGTCCAGAAGGTAGCTCTTCTAGTGCAAAACAAATACTACAATTCGATAAAAAACGAGCAATCGAACTAATTGATATTTTAAGAAAAGAATTTAACCTTTAATTAAGTTTGTCTTACCTAAAAATATTATTAAACTCTATAACACATATCTTAAACGGAGGTCGGCTTTTGAGGAAGGAATTTTTTAAATATGTATCACGAAATGTTGCTGGTATGCTAGGTATATCTGCTTATCTGCTGGCAGACACATTTTTCATTTCTTTATACTCTGGTGCAAATGGTATAACTGTGCTTAATCTTGCATTGCCTGTATATGGTCTTATATTTGCACTCGGTGCTATGGTGGGCATTGGCTCGGCTACAAGCCACGCAATCAAAAAGGCTCAGGGTGTAAAAAACATAGACAGCTATTTTACACATTCACTTATATGGCAGATTATTTTCAGTATTCCGTTTATACTTACAGGATTGCTGGCTTCTGAAAAGCTACTTGTGCTTATGGGTGCAGACCACACCATTGCCACACTAGGCAAAAGCTATTTGCAGATTGCCTTAATGGCTTCTCCGTTTTTTATGGCTAACTTCACCTTTACAACCTTTGTGCGTAACGATAATGCTCCCACCACAGCAATGGTTGCAGCTATAGTTTCAAGCCTTTTCAATATTGCTTTTGACTATATTTTTATGTTTCCACTTGATTTAGGCTTAACCGGTGCAGCACTGGCTACGGGTGTGTCGCCTGTAATTTCTATTTTAATCTGCTCGTTGCATTACAGAAGTAAAAAAAGCACAATGCAGATTAAATTCAGACCACCGTCATTCAAGCTGTTGTTTTCGTGCTGTAAGCTTGGAGTTTCTGCTTTTGTAGGTGAAATATCCTCTGCTATTACTACAGCTGTATTTAATACACTTATATTGTCATCAGCCGGCAATGTAGGTGTGGCTGCATATGGTATTGTTGCAAATCTGTCTTTGATTGCTATGTCTATATTCAATGGTGTATCACAGGGTATGCAACCACTTTTAAGCAAGTGCTATGGTCAAGGCAAGTCAGCTGACTTAAAACAGCTTTTAAAGCTTGGTGTTATAACCTGTGCAGTATTAGAGGGAATTATTATTGCAGCTGCATGGTGCTTTACAAATCAGCTTGTTGCAATTTTCAACAGCGAGCAAAACACACAGCTTGCTGAATATGCCCACACTGCTTTACGATTATACTTTTTGGGATATAGCTTTGCAGGTATAAATATTTTACTTGTAACATACTTTTCGTCAACCTATAAAGCAATAAGAGCAACGGTTGCTTCTCTTCTGCGTGGTGCTGTTGCCATTGTAGTATGTGCTCTTGTAATGAATGTACTCTGGGGATTAAACGGTGTATGGCTGTCATTTTCAGGTGCAGAGTTAATTACATTTTTTGTAGCTATATTTTTGCTTAAGCATAAAACAGATCATACTAACCTCTGATAAAAGCATACAAAGCTTTATGAGCAGATTTTGTGCTGAATGAATACTGACCCTCGGCAAAGGCTGACACTTTAAAGGACACAGTATGAAGTGCAGTGCAAAATCTGCTGTAAAGAAATCCACTTTTAATAGATTTTAGCATTAAACAATTCACAACAAAGCTTGTAAAAGCTTTTGTTCAAAAATAAAGCCATATTATATTTTTATCAGGCAGTTGCAAATTCCTCGATTTTTTTGCAACTGCTTTGTTTTTTTGGTATTGTTATATATTGGCATTATCTATTGAATTTAGACATATTTTGTGATAATCTTAAATGTGATTATCATATTTTAACTGAAGGTGATTTTATGGATAAGCTTGCAGAAATGTATATCACTCTATTACCTGTTATTCTTGCAGGAATTATGAATATGGTGTGGTGTAAGGTAAATGTATGTAGCTTTCTAAAAAAGCCTATTGATTTTGGCAAAAGCTTTTTTGATGGAAAAAGAATTTTCGGAGATAATAAAACCTTTAAAGGCTTTATAGGAATGATTATCTTTGGAATTTTATTTTCTGTATTGTGGGGAGTAATTTTAGATAAAAGCTCTTCCCTGTCTACATACAATTATTTTTACAAAAATTACGACAACACCCTTTTATACAACACATTTATAGGTACACTTATGGGTTTAGCATATGCTTTGTTCGAGCTTCCAAACAGCTTTATAAAGAGAAGACTTGATATTACCCCTGGCAAAAATGATATTAGTGGCTTTAAAAAGGTATTTTTTATTTTCCTTGACCAAGCAGATTCAATTTTTGGTTGTGTTCTGGTTGTATGCTTTTTCTTTCCGTTGCCTTTGTGGTACTACTTTTTATATGTACTTGTTGGTGCGTTAACTCACATTGTATTTAATACGCTTTTATATTTCTGTCATTTAAGAAAAAATATGTTTTAACCGAAAGGATAAATTCAAATGAATATTTATCATCTGGAAGAAAAGCTAGACCCAAGAAAGGTTGGCAATAAAGCTGCTTTTCTTTCGTTAATGAAAAACAGTGGACTAAATGTTCCATCTGGTATTGTTCTTGGAAATGATATTTTCACAAGAACTATTTCTGAAAACAAAAATAAAAACGAGGTTGATACTCTTTTAAAAAATCTTACAAAGGATAACGCAAAAGAAACCTCAACAAAAATTTTAAGTCTTTATTCATCACTTGCATTACACAATGAAATAAAGAATGAAATCCAAAAGAATATAAATCCACAGAAAAAATATGCTGTTAGAAGCAGTGGTATAAAAGAAGATTTAACAGGATTTTCGTTTGCTGGACAATACGATACATTTATAAATATGAACGGTATTGATAAGATTGCAGAGGCTGTTATCAAATGTTATCTTTCAGCCTATTCCGAAACTGCTCTTTCGTATCTTGCTACAAACGGAATATCTGCCAACGAAGCAGAAATGGCTGTTATTATTGAAGAAATGGTAGATTCTGACATAAGTGGCGTTGCCTTTACAGTAAACCCAATAAGTGGTAACGACAAAGAAATTTTAATAGAGGCAACAAGTGGTCAGGGCGAAAATCTTGTAAGTGGTAAGGTTTCTGCTGAAAGATATTCGTACGATTGGTGGAACAAAGAGGTTACACTTTCATCTGGAGAGCTTATTTCTGAACAAAATATAAAGGAGCTTGCAGACACTGCACTTAAAATTCAACAGCTTTTTGGTTATCCTTGCGATATTGAATTTGCATACGAAGATGGAATACTTTATATTTTGCAAGCAAGAGCCATAACCAAAATTCTTTATGGTGGAATAAACGACCAATGGACTACTGCTGATTTTAAGGATGGTGGTGTTTCTGCTACTGTATGCACTCCTTATATGTGGAGTCTTTACGAATACATATGGGAAAGCGAGCTTAGAAAATTCCTTATTGAGTCTAACATTATGAAGCCAAACGAGCTTAATAAAAAGCTTGGTGATATGTTCTATGGCAGACCATACTGGAATTTAAGTGTTGTAAAGGCTGCAATGGCTAAGGTTCCTGGATATAAAGAGCGAGATTTTGACAGCGAGATAGGTGTTAAAATAACCTATAGTGGCGATGGAGCTACTACAGCAATTACTCCAAAAACAATTATAGGCATTATCAGAATGGCACTTGGACAGAAAAAAATTGTCAAGGAACGCAAAGAGAATGCAGAGAGGCTAAGGGCTGAGCTTACAGAAACCTATAACGATTATTTTATAAACAAAGAAAATAATTTTTCATCTGATGAAATAAAGAAAAAATGGAAAAAGCTTATTTTTACTGATTACCTAAAAAGTGAAAGTACATACTTCAGACAGATTTTTATCAATACAATTCATCAGTCATTATATAAGGATAAAATTTTAAAGCACACCACTCAGGGTGGCTATTTTACCCTTATTGGTGGTCTTGATAATATTTCGCATTTGCTCCCATTTTATAATATGTGGGAAATAAGCAGAAGCATAAGAAGCGACGAAAAGGCTCTTTCTTTCTGGAACAACACCCCTACAGATAAAATTGCAAAAAATCTTAACAGCGTACCTTTTGGAGAAAAAGTTTTACAATATATCGAAAAATTCGGTTATCACTCAAAAAAGGAGCTTGATGTTACATACCCATCTTTTTATGAGGATATAAATACTATTGTAAATGATGTAAAAAACACCTGTGCACTAGGCGATGATTGTTCTCCAGAAACAGACTCTACCCGTTTGCGTGAGGATTACAGTAAAGAAATGGCAAAAGTAAAAGAAAAGCTTTCGTCATCAGCCTATAAAAAGTTTGAAAAGAATGTAAACGAAATGAGAAAGCTCCTTTGGTGGCGAGAGGAATTCAGAGATGTTTCTACAAAATTTTACTGCATAATACGAGCATATACATTAAGGCTTGCAGATACTCTTTTCAGTGAACAGGTAATTTCTGATAAAAATGATATATGGTTTACAAAGATTGAGGATATCAAAAAATATCTTGACGGAGAAATCTCTAAAACAGACCTTGACGAAATAATCAAAAGAAACAAAATTTATTATTCTTCATTCAAAGAGTTTACAAACGAAAACGAAATAGGCTTTACATTTTCTAACACAGCAAAAAACAATTCTGATAAAGCATTATCCGGTATAGGCTGTTCTTGCTTTAAAACAACCGGCACAGCAAGAATTGTTCACTCTCTTGACGAAACAGACAGACTATGCGAGGGTGATATTCTTATAACAAAATTCACAGATACTGGCTGGACAGGTAAATTCGCTATGCTGGGTGGAATTGTTACAGAATACGGTGGAATACTCTGCCACGCTGCTATTGTTTCGAGAGAATATGGTATACCTTGTGTTGTGTGTGCCGAAAACGCAACAAAGCTTATAAAGGACGGTCAAACCATTACAATAAACGGCGAAACCGGAGAAATTATACTAGGTGGTGAAAAGAATTGAAAATATTCTTAGGATATTACAATAAGTCTGTAATACTTACATACATAGGTGCAATATCAGCAGTTTTGGGAATGGCTCTTTCTTTTGCAGGTGCAATAAAGTACGCTATTCTATGTATGGTTATCTGTGGCGTTGCAGACCTTTTTGACGGAATGATTGCAAGACGCTGTAAAAGAACAGAAGCAGAAAAGGAATTTGGTATTCAGATAGATTCACTTACCGATATGGTCAGCTTTGCTGTGTTCCCTGTTATTCTCTCATTTGCTATGGGTAACACGCAGTGGTATCATATCGCAATATCTTCTCTTTATGTAATTGCTGCAATTACAAGGCTTGGGTACTTTAATGTTTCTACAACTACCACAACAGAAACAAAATTTTACACTGGCTTACCTGTTACATTTGCTTCGCTAATAGTTGTATCTGCATTTATTGTTGGTCAGCTTTTCAGCATTACAAGCATAATTATGCCTATATGCCTTTTGGTAACAGCTTTACTTTTTGTTTTAAAAATAAAGATTGCAAAGCCAAGGGGTATTGCATATGCTTTACTTGGATTATTAGCAATTGCACTTGCAGTAGCTGTAATGCTTATAGGTACATAATATGGCACAGATTTACGACAGAAAAAACAAGGTATTCTACGAAGATAAGCAATATGGACAAAAGGCACTAAGCTTTCTATACGGTAATGCTTTAGGCAGAATTATACTTAGGCTTTTTATTGCTGGTAAAGCCTATTCAAGCTTTAATGCAAAAAGAAACTCTACAAAAAAATCGGTAGAAAAAATTGCTCCGTTTGTTGAAGAATATGGAATTGTTATGAGCGATTTTGAAAGCAGAGAGTTTTGCTCATTTTCTGATTTTTTCACAAGAAAGCTTGCAGACGGAAAACGAGAGTTTTCTTATGATAAAAATGATTTTATATCTGTAGCAGACAGTAAGCTACTCTGCTACAAAATCACAGATGACGGAAAAATCCCGATAAAAAACAGCATTTACACTGCAAGTGAGATTATAGCAGAGGATTTGCCCGAGGATTTTTATGGTGGTTATTGCCTTGTTTTCAGACTTACAGTTGACGATT
>JAXJJE010000162.1:0-16368 GCA_036298405.1 Acutalibacteraceae bacterium | reverse complement strand
AAAGAGATTATTATGAAGTGATGGGTGTCCCTAAGGGAGCTTCTGATGATGAATTAAAAAAAGCCTTTAGAAAATTAGCTAAGCAATATCACCCAGACCTTAACCCAGGTGATAAAGAGGCTGAAGCAAAGTTTAAAGAAGTTAACGAAGCATACGAGGTGCTTTCGGATAAAGATAAAAGAGCAAGATACGACCAATTTGGTCACGCTGGTGTAGACCCAAGCTATGGTGCTGGTGCTGCTGGTGGTAGTCCATTTGGTCAGGATATAGATTTAGGCGATATTTTCAATAGCTTCTTCGGTGGCTTTGGTGGTGGTGCTCGTTCTAATCCTAATGCACCACGCAAGGGATCTAATGTAGAAACAACTATAATGATTTCTTTTGAAGAGGCTGCAAAGGGCTGTAAAAAAACTATTACATATACAAACGAAAGTATATGTAGCGAGTGTAGTGGCTCGGGTGCTGCCAAGGGTACTACTCCAAGAGTTTGTCCTAACTGTGGTGGTACAGGTCAGGTTCAGATTAACCAGAGAACACCTTTTGGTGTGGTAAGAACCTCACGTACCTGCGACGCTTGTAGAGGTAAGGGTAAAACAATCGAAACACCTTGCTCAAAGTGTAAGGGTGCAGGCAGAGTAAAAACAAAGCGTACAGTAGATGTTGAAATTCCAGCTGGTATTAATGGTGAAACCCTGCAGGTGTCTGGCCATGGTAATGCTGGTGTGAATAATGGTCCTTATGGTGACCTTCGTGTAAGAGTAGAGGTAAGACCACACCCTATTTTCGAAAGAAGAGGCGACAATGTGTGGTGCGAGCTTCCTATTACATTTACTCAGGCTGCACTTGGTGCAGAGGTAGTTGTGCCTACTCTTGACGGTAAGGTGTCATACACAATTCACGAGGGTACACAGCCTAATGATATATTCAAGCTCAAAGGCAAGGGTATACCACATCTGGGCACTCAATCCCGTGGCGACCAGTTTGTAAAGATTGTTATAGAGGTTCCTAAGCATTTATCGGCAAAGCAAAAGGCGTTGTTAAGAGAGTTTGACGGCACTGCAACCGATAGAAACTACGGCAAAAGAAAAGGCTTTTTCGATAAGATAAAGACAATGTTTAATGACGATAATAAAAATAAGGATAATAAATAAGTAAGGAAGTGTTACAAGTGGAGTGGACAGAGGTAAGTATAACTGTGCCTGTAGAGCAAATTGACCTGGCAGGCGATATAGCACAAATGGTAGTTCCTTACGGAATTTATATTGAAGATTATTCAATGCTTGAGGATGAGGTTGAGGAGATTGCAAGAATTAATCTTATCGACGAGGATTTGCTTAAAAAGGACAGAACAAAGGGTATTGTTCATATCTATATAAGTCCAGAGGATAACCCTGTAGAGGCTGTTGCGTTCTTAACAGAGCGTTATACAGAGGCTAATATTTCTTTTGAAATTGGCACAGCAGGCTGTGAGGAGCAGGATTGGCTGAATAACTGGAAGCAGTATTTTAACCCTATTGAGGTTGGCGAAAAGCTACTTATCCGTCCAACATGGCGTGATAAATACGACCCACAGGGCAGAGTTGTGTTAAATCTTGACCCAGGCTTGGCTTTTGGCTCTGGCACACACGAAACAACTAGACTATGCTTGCAGGCTGTTGAAAAGTATACAACTAATGATACAACTATACTTGATGTAGGCTGTGGTAGTGGTATACTTGCAGTTGCTTCGCTATTGCTTGGTGCAAAAAGTGCTGTTGGTGTAGATATAGATGAAATGGCTGTAAAAACTGCAAGAGAAAACGCAGTGCTTAATAAGGTTGACGACAGATTTACAGTGCTTTCAGGTAACCTTACAGACAAGGTAGAGGGCAAATATAATGTAGTAGTTGCTAACATTGTGGCAGACGCTATCATTATGCTTTCTAAGGATATTAAGAATTTTATGGATGATGATTCTTACTATATTATGAGTGGTATAATAGATACAAGAGTTGACGATGTTCTGAATGCTATTGAGGATACATTTGAGGTAACTGAAAAGCTACTTGAAAACGGCTGGTGCTGTTTGGTAGCTAAGCTAAAGAAATAAGGAGTAATTAAAATGAGCGAATGTTCACACGATTGTGGTAGCTGTGGTAAGGAGTGTAGCTCTCGCACAGCACCAGAAAGTAAGTATGATAAATTAAATGACGCAAGCTCTGTAAAAAAGGTTATAGGTGTACTAAGTGGTAAGGGTGGCGTTGGTAAAAGTATGGTAACCTCTATGCTGTCTGTGCTTTTTAACAGAAAAGGCTATAAGGTTGCTATTTTAGACGCAGATATCACAGGCCCTTCTATTCCAAAAGCTTTTGGAATCAACGAGCGTGCAAGAGCCTGCGACGCTGGTATTATTCCAGCTAAGACAGCTACTGGTATTGACATTGTTTCTACAAATATGTTCCTACCAAGCGACACAGACCCTACTGTATGGAGAGGTCCTGTTATTTCTGGTACTGTTAAGCAGTTCTGGAGTGAGGTTATCTGGGAGAACGAGGACTATATGTTTGTAGATATGCCACCAGGAACAAGCGATGTTGCACTTACCGTGTTCCAGAGCTTGCCTGTTGACGGTATTGTTATAGTAACTTCACCACAGGATTTAGTTGCTATGATAGTTGAAAAGGCTGTTAAAATGGCTAATATGATGAATATTCCTATACTTGGTATAGTAGAGAACAACAGCTATTTTATGTGCGACGAGTGTAACAAAAAGCACTATATCTATGGCGAAAGCAAGATTGACGATATTGCAAAGGGCTATGGTATTCCTGTGCTTGGCAAGCTACCAATATTGCCAACACTTGCACAGTGTGTGGATACTGGTAATATAGAGGCTTTCAATGGTGATTGGCTAGACGAGGGTGTAGAGTCAATTATCAAGGCTACAAATAAGTAATATTGAAATTATACAAAAAGGCTTACAGCGTTTTAATTTGCTGTAAGCCTTTAGTTTTTATGTGATTCTTATTTATCCAACTAATCCCATATATAGTATAAGAGCAAAGATAAGAATATTTATAAGAAATCCTATTGATGATAGAGTAATACAAAGCTTTCCGTTCTTTTCTTTTCTCATTACAATTCCATATATTATTCCTGCTATTGGAAAAATAGGATATATAAACGTTGGTAGTATGGTTAAAGTGTTATACCAATCGGGAATGTTTTCGGGACCACCAAATAACTTCCAGCCTATATCGAAAAACAGAATCCAACAAAATAAAATGTCTGATATCAACAGAGGAATAGGCGATATTATATAAAAAAGTCCAACGCTTAGTGGTGTTATAATTCCATTTGTCAGTATATCGGCAAAATCAGAAAAATATGCTCTGCCATATTTTTTTCTGAAAGCGTTTATCTCACGACGGAATGATTTGAATTGACGGTTTGTATAGGCAAGCTCTGGCATATTATAAATAGTGTCTGCAAAATCATAAAGCTTTTCTTTGTTATTTTCGCTTATTATTTCAAATAGTGTCTCTATGCAATACAGCAGTATTCTTGTGTCTATTGTCTGATTTTGCACAGCGAGTGTAGCTTCGGCAAGCCTGAGATCTGATATGGTTTTATTGTAAAGTAATTCGTTATAATAGCCGTCTGTACATAGTATGCGTATGTTGATAAAGCTTTGCTTAAGATTTTCGTAAAAGGGTATTTCCATTATGACCACCTCGCATATCTGATTAGTGTTTATGTTTTAATTGAATTAAAGCTGTATAGGTGTTTACACAGGGCTTGTACCTACAAGCGTACTTAAAATAAATATTATATTTACAGCTAAGCCTATAGCAGACATAACAATACATAGTCTTCTGTGTTTTTTGGTTCGTCTTGTAAATCCATATATTATTCCTGCCAGTGTCAGAACAGGAGATATAAATACGGGTAGAAAAGCTAAAATTGCAAACCAAGCTGGTATTATTTTATACCCAAGCATCTCTCCATACCTATGCCTGTTAATGTATGCCAGTAAAGCATAATACCCACTATCATCACGGGTATAGGTGATACCAGATTAAAAATACCCACGCTTAGTGGTGTTATAATTCTGTTTGTTAGTATGTTATCAAAATCGGCAAAATATTCCTTGCCGTACTTTTTTTCTGAAAGCCTCTATTTCACGATTGAATGATTTGAATTTGCGTTTTGTGCAGGCTATATCTGGTATATTGTGAATAGTGTCGGCAAAGTCGTATAGCTTTTCTCGGTTGTCTTCTCTGCTTATTGCAAATAGTGTGTCTATGCAATACAATATTATTCCGACTTCGATTGTTGGAGCTTCTTTAACAAGTGTAGAACCAGCATTGTTAATATCTGCTAAGGTTTTATTATATAAAATCTCGTCATAGCAACCATCTGTGCTTAGTCTGCGTATATTGATGAAGCTTTGCTTAAGATTTTCGTAAAAGGATATTTCCATTCTTAGCGCCTCACATATAATATATATAAATTATAGCACGGACATTTTGCTAAATAAAGAGAATTTGTCAAATGCTATTGATTAATTTTAAACTTTTTGTAACATAGTTGAAATGCATACACGTATATTATATAATTAAAATGATTATGCATATAGATTATACTATACAAGTAAAAGGATTAAGGGTGAATATAATGAATGAGGTTCAAAGTATTATAGAAGAAATAAAAAAGGTGGTAAACGGTAAAGAAAGTGCTATAATTACTACTTTGCTTGCAATTTTAGCCAATGGTAATATTCTTATCGAGGATATTCCTGGCGTGGGAAAAACCACAATGGCACTTGCATTTTCAAAGGCTTTAGGTCTTAATTATGGCAGAGTGCAGTTTACACCAGACACACTGCCATCTGATATTACAGGCTATGTTATTTATAATAAAGATAGTGGGAAAATGGTGTATAACAAGGGTGCAATTTTTTGCAATCTGTTTTTAGCAGATGAGCTTAACCGTACATCAAGCAGAACACAATCTGCATTGCTTGAAGCAATGGAGGAACAGCAGGTAACTGTAGAGGGTGTGTCTTATCCACTTGAAAAGCCATTTTCAGTTATAGCAACTCAAAACCCAGTAGGAGCCTCTGGTACACAGCTTTTGCCAGATTCTCAGACAGACAGATTTATGGTTAAAATTTCTATGGGTTACCCTGATCAGGATTCTGAATGTCAGATGCTATTAAATCGTAGCTTGAAAAATCCACTCGACAGCGTTGAGTGTGTAGTTACAAAAGAAAAGCTTATGCAAATGCAACAGGCTGTTAAATCTGTATTTGTACATAAGGATATGGCTGGCTATATTGTTTCACTTGTAAATGCTACACGTAATAACAAGTATCTTTCTAGAGGTGCAAGCCCACGTGCTACACTGTCGCTTACTGATATGGCAAAGGCTGTAGCATTTGCAGAAAATCGTAATTATATTATACCAACTGATGTACAGAAGGTTTTTATAAGTACCTTAAACCATAGAACTATACTTAGCAACGAAGCTACTGCACAGAATATAAGTGGTGAGCAGGTTTTGATGAGCATACTCAAAAATGTAAGACCACCCAGAATATAGGGGGTAAATATGATAAAAAATATTTTACTCTACCTAGTGGTGCTTTTTTGCACCTTTGTGTTTAACATATTTTACTACCAGTGGTTTTCATGGTATTTGTTTGTGCTTACGCTGTGTATTCCACTGTTTTCACTGGCTATCAGTTTGCCGTTTATGATATCAAGTGCAATAAAGGGCTTTACTGTTTATGTGCCAAAGCAAGCTGTTATGGGTGATGATTTATGCATAAGAATAGCAGATGGCAAAGGTGGGTTTGGCTTTTGTACGCTTTTAAAAATAAATTTTAAGCTTAAAAACGAGTTTGCTAATAAGAAAAAATCTGTAGAATTTTTATACAGTGGTATGCTGGATAAATATGCCTATAAAAAACTACCAAAGCTTACCCAAAGCTGTGGCTGTATAGAGATAAAAGCAAAATATGGCTTGGTTTATGATATGCTGGGGATTTTCTTTATTCCTGTTAAGCTTAATTTTATATCGCAATTTCTGGTAATGCCTAAGGAGGAAAAACCAAAGGTTTTGCCAAGTGTTGGTAACGAGCTTGTTGTTGGCTATAAGCCAAAGCCGAGTGGATTTGCAGATGAATATGAGCTTAGAACATATCAGAATGGTGACAGCCTTAAAAATATACACTGGAAAATTTCTGCAAAATACGATGACCTTGTTGTAAAAGAACCTACTGCACCAGTATACAGACCGTATATTATAAAACCGATAATTACCAATAATGTTACTGAGAATAACAGAACCTTTGCAAAGCTTGCTTATACGATGAATTATTTAAAAAATTCAAAGGCAGATGTTTATTTATGTAACAGTGATGGTAAGCTGATAAAAATAAACAGCGATGATGATTTTAAAGAATATATTTTAAATGTCTATCAAAAAAAGCCTTGCGACTATGGCATTTTAAATTGCGAAGAAAATGCTATTACATATACTATAACGCATAGCAGTGAGGCGGTGAGTGCTTAAATGAACAGTAAATTATCAAGGGTTATAGATGGAGTTTTTGTATTTTTGCTTGTTATGTGTCCGTTGCACTGCTTGGTATCGTCGTTTACTTTAGAAGTAAATGTTGCTGTGGTGGCTCTGTTTACAGCAATGTTTGTTTTTGTTTTTGGACTGTTAACAGTTATCAAAGAAAAGAAATTCGACTACGCAATTAGCTTAGGTATAATTACAATTGTATATATTTTAATGGTAATTTTGTTTAAGGGTGTTTTGTTGGCAGAACTGGATTACACTGTTAATACTATGGCCGATATGTATTCACAATATATAAATGGTGTGAGCTATGCAGATTTTTCTTCTAGAATTGTACATAGTGCAACATTACTTTTTGTTATGGTATCGGTAGTGTTAAGTGGATTTTTTACAGTTTTTATAATGCGAATGAGGTTTCTGTTTCCTGCTGTTGTAATTTCTATTGTAGCTGTTATTCCGTGCTTTATTCTTGTAAATACATTGCCAAAGCTGTTTCCGTTACTGGTGCTGTTTGCAACACTGTTTACACTTTTTGTAACTGCACAGCTACATCGTATAAATTCAGTGCATAGTGGAGCAATCGGCTTGGCTGTAGCAGTGCTTATGACAGTGCTGGTAACAGGTGTTTTACATTTTGTACCACTTGAGGGATACGAAAGAAACGAATGGCAGGATAAAATGCTTGAGTTTGTAAAAGAAGCTGCCGGATTAGATGAAGGTGACGATGGCGAAATTATAGATTCAATCGAAAAAGAGATTGATCTGACAGACGAAGGGTTAAAAAAGAGAAGAAACAAAAAGGTTATGACAGTGACCACAACAAATAAAGGTGTGCTTTACCTTAAGGGTATGGCTTATGCGAATTATAACAACAATACGTGGTCAATTCTTGATGAGTCAATAAAAGCCACCTATCCTATGCTGTACAACAGCTTTACTATGACTGAGCAGGTAAATGTAGCTGGTTCAGCTAGTATGCTGGAGATTTCTACAGTTGATACACAAAATATATTGTACACACCATATTATCTTGATAGTATGAATGTGTATGGTACAAATTGGTGTGATACATATGTTGGCAATACATCAAATTCAAATAAATATACTGTGTATTATTCACCTTTTGTAGTTGATGACCCGTTAAATTATGCTGATGATTCGCTTTTAAAGGTGTATGGCAGAAAGCCTAGTATATATGATTACGCCCTAAAAGAAAATGATAATAACGCAAATTATAGAAGCTTTATTTATAGCTATTATCTTGAATTACCTTCTGACGTAAAAGAAGAAATGCAGGATATAATCATAAAAGAAGGCTTTGATAAGCTTGGAGGTCGAGAACGTATAGCAGCTGTGCAAAGCTATATTCGAAATTCTGCAGTATATTCACTCGATACCCCAAAGGTTCCTAAAAACAAAGATATCGCTTTATGGTTTTTAAAAGAGAGCGATACAGGCTATTGCGTGCATTTTGCAACCTCGGCAACAGTTATGCTAAGAGCTATGGGGATACCTGCAAGATATGTAACGGGCTATGCAAAAAATGTTGCAGAAGGAGCCATTACACCTATTACAACCGACAATGCACATGCGTGGGTTGAGTATTTTGACTCAGATATAGGTTGGGTTCCACTTGAGGTAACACCAGCAGATTTTACCCTACAGTCGCCTGTAGAAACAGAATCTTCAACCTCAGAAAAAGCAACAAAACCAACCGAAAAGCAAACTGAGGCTACAAAGCCTAACGCTACAACACCTGAAACCGAAGAAGCTACAGAGCCTGAAAAGAAAGAGACTGATAGTAGCTTAAATGTGAATGTTGTTTTGATATTTGCTTCAATAGGTGCAGTGTTATTGGTTACTGCTATAGCTTTGCCTGTACGAAGATTGATTGTAATAAAGGTACGAGAGCGTAAATTTATTACAGGTACTAACAATAGTCGTGCAAGGTGTGCTTATAGATATCTTCTAAAGATAGAAAAATATGCGAAAGTAATTATATCGTCAGAGGTAGAGACTATAGCACAAAAGGCACGCTTTGGTAATGGTACTATAAGTGACGAGGAGCTACAAACTATATTACAAACTGCTCAAAGCAAAAAAGAATTACTTTCAGCAGATGATTCTAAGGCTAAAAAAATATACTACAAATTTATTCTTGCTCTGGCTTAGGCTGGGGCAAGATTTTTTTATTGTAAAATATTTTATAGCTGACGCAGTATTCGTTTGGCACAAAATCTGCTTGCTAATTCTTGTCTGCTATTTAACAGAGTTTAGTATAAAATATGTTTATTTTCGGTTGAACTAAACTGTCAGATGTATTAAAATGAACTTGTTATAAATATAGGGAGTATCTTATCGGGAGGATTTTATGGCTAAAGAAATTAAAACAAATGTTATGAGGGTGCTTGATAAGGCTAAAATTGAGTATAATCACTATGATTACAGCAAAACAGGCTGTACAGTGGGCATAGAAATTGCACAGATGCTTGGGCAGAACCCAGACTGCGTTTTTAAAACACTTGTAACAGTAGGGGCAAAAACTAAGGATTATTATGTTTTTATGGTGCCAGTTAATAAAGAGCTTAGCCTTAAAAAGGCAGCACAGGCTGTTGGCGAAAAGGCAATACAGATGATACCACAAAAGGATTTGCTAAAGGTGGCAGGCTATGTTCATGGTGGGTGTTCACCTATTGGTATGAAAAAGCAGTATGTAACCACAGCACATAGTACAGCAAAGGATTTTGATAAAATATTGTGCAGTGCTGGCAAGGTGGGCTTTCAGATAGAGCTTAGCTTTGATGATTTGTGCAAGGTGTGTCCTGTTAGCTTGGCTGATATTGTGGAATAAAATATGTAGCTTTGAAATATGTAAAAATGAGAAATGACTTTATGCTTAAAGATATAGATTTTAAATCGGGAGAAATTACTTACAATGAATTCAATATTGATTTCAGCAAGCCATTAAAAGAACAGGTTGAGTGCTTGAACGAAGATTTGTTGCAGGTAATCTATGACACCGGATATATTATTGATTTAGGCTGGTACCCTGAATTTGCTGAAAACGGGTGCTTTGTGGTTAATGTGATACAAAATCTGGAGTGGAATATGCCGGTGTTTGAAAAAAGAACTCGTAATGAGTTTGAGTTAAGGCAGTTTTTACAAGAAGTAGTAGAATTTTTGTACAATTAGTACATAGGTTTTATGAGATAAAAATGTAGTTAACACTTGAGGCAAGAAATAAAGAAAAATATTGACAAATCAGTGGTAAATAATGCAGTGGTTACCTTAATTGCGACATATAGTATATATAATTTACATTAAATCACAGAATGGATTTTGTGCTTTTTTGTGAAATTGTCTTAGAAATTGTCGCAAAAATTCTTGTCAAAAATAAACAAAAAAGTTATTGATGAGGTTGCAAATTCTAAAAATATACTATATAATATAAACGTTAGAATATATGCAATACAGTTTGTAGTGCTTTAGCATATAGGATTTATTGCAGAAAAACAGGAGGATAACATGGCAGACATTAGAAATTTGTTCAGTTCTGAGTATATTGCAAAAGTAATTAACGCTGATTCAGCTTTCCCAGGTGGTGTACTTGGTCCACATCTTACAGACAGTGGTTTTGTGGTTACAGTATACAATCCACATGCAGCAGGGATAACCGTTGTAGATAAAAGAAACGGTCAGAAATTTACAGCTGAAAAGGTAGACGAGGCTGGTCTTTTCACAGCATTTCTAGGCTGTGACACTACAACACCTTATCATCTTGAGGTTAACACAGGCGAAGAGGAAGATGTAGAGGTTGTAGAGCTTGAGAAGGTTACAGAAGAGGACGAAGACGGAGTAGAAAAAGAGATAGAGATTGAGGTAACAAAAACAGTAAAAAGACCTAAGCCTCCTATCCAGGTAGAAGACCCTTATCGTTTCCCTGTTCAGACCTCATCAGTAGATGCATATCTGTTTGGAACAGGTACACTATACAGTGTTTCTGATATTTTTGGTGCACACATTAAAACTGTTGATGGTGTAACAGGTACACTGTTTACTGTTTGGGCTCCTAACGCAACAAGAGTAAGTGTTATTGGTGACTTCAACGGCTGGGACGGAAGAATGCACCAGATGAACAAGGCACATAATGTAGGTATATTTGAAATCTTTATCCCAGGCGTTGGCGAAGGCGATTTGTATAAGTATGAGATTAAAACCTGCTGGGGTACATTAGTTACAAAGACAGACCCATTTGGTAATCATCAGCAGAAGCGTCCAGAAACTGCTTCAATCGTTGCTGACCTTAATAAATTTGAGTGGTCAGACGAGCAGTGGATAGAGAGAAGAAAGAATACAAATCATGATGCTCAGCCAATGGCTATTTACGAGCTACACCCAGGCTCATGGAAGAAAAAGGGTGAAAACAGAGATGAATTCCTTTCATATCGTGAGCTTGCACCAATGCTTGCAGACTATGTTACAGAGATGGGCTATACTCACATTGAGCTTATGGGTATTTCAGAGCACCCATTTGATGGCTCTTGGGGTTATCAGGTAACAGGCTATTATGCACCAACATCTCGTTTTGGTACTCCTGAGGACTTCCAGTACTTTGTTGACTATATGCACAACAGAGGTATCAGCGTTATTCTTGACTGGGTTCCTGCACACTTCCCTAAGGATGCACATGGTCTTGCTAAGTTTGACGGCACACCAATCTTCGAGCACCCAGATGCTCGTAAGGGTGAGCATCCAGACTGGGGTACATATATATTTAACTATGAGAAAACAGAGGTTCGTAACTTCCTTATTGGTAGTGCGTTGTTCTGGATTGAGAAATTCCACATTGACGGCTTGCGTGTAGACGCTGTTGCTTCAATGCTTTACCTTGACTATGGTAAGAAGGACGGCGAGTGGCTACCAAATATGTTTGGTGGTAAAGAGAATCTTGAGGCTATCGAGTTCTTGAAGCACCTGAATTCAATCGTAGAAAAGCGTGGCTCTGGTGCATCTATTATGGCAGAGGAGTCAACATCATTTGGTGGTGTTACTTACGATGTAAATAAGGGTGGCTTAGGCTTCTCTTACAAGTGGAATATGGGTTGGATGAACGACTTCCTAAGATATATGTCAACAGACCCTATCTATAGATGTCACGACCACCACGAGCTGACATTCAGTATGGTATACGCAACATCAGAGAAGTTCATTCTTGTTCTTTCTCACGATGAGGTTGTATATGGTAAGTGCTCAATGATCAACAAAATGCCTGGTGATGACTGGCAGAAGTTTGCAAACCTAAAAACAGCATACGGCTTTATGTTTGGTCATCCAGGTAAGAAGCTATTGTTTATGGGTCAGGACTTTGCACAGTATGACGAGTGGAACGCAAACAAAGAGCTTGACTGGTATCTTGTTGACTTTGTACAGAACAATAAGAATATGCAGACATTTGTAAAGGATTTACTACATGTTTATAAGAGCTACCCAGCTTTGTATGAGCAGGACTTTACATATGATGGCTTTGAGTGGATGAACTGCAACGACTGGAGCAACAGCGAAATCAGCTTTGTTCGTAAGCCATCTACACCTGGCGAAAAGCATATTTTGGTTGTATGTAACTTTGTACCTTGTCCACACGAGCATATCAGAATTGGCGTACCTTGTAAGGGTGAGTATAAGCTTGTACTTTGCAGTGACGACCTGAAGTACGGTGGTACAGGTAACTACTATAAGGAAACTCTTGTAGCAGAAAAATCAGAGGCAGACGGCAAGCCATACTCTGTACATTATGTAATTCCACCTCTGAGCGTAAGTATCTTTGAGTTTGATTACAAGCCAGATACACCAGAGGAGCTAGAGGCAGAGGCTAAGGCTGCTGAAGAGGCTGCTAAAAAAGAGGCAGAGGCACAAAGACTTGCAGAGGTAGAAAAGGCTATTGAGGATATTGAAACAGCAGAGGCTGAAACAGAAGACCCAATAGAGCTAAAAAGACTTGCAAATATGAAAAAGCTTATGCAGATGAAGAAAAAGCAGAGCAAATAATAAATAATATGTAAAACAAAAGGCTTTCTTACTTTAATTGGTAAGAAAGCCTTTTTAAAATGGTGTTTATATATAATGTAAAGTGATAGCAAATTGAATAAGGAAACAAACTTTATTATAAAAGCACCTTAGAGTTATATTAGTGGCTCTAAGGTGCTTTATATTAATTTATATTACAATTATTAAATTTATAAAATTACAGCTTGTTAATATCAGCGTCTGTAATCATATGATAGCCAGCCTTTTCAAGTGCTGTTTCTGCCAGAGCGTTGTCGGCTACTCTTAGTACAACATATGCGTGCTTTTCTGTACGAGCCATAAATGCGTAAAGGTATTCAACATTTATGTTCTCGTTGTCAAGAACCTCAAGAGCCGTTGAAAGCTTACCAGGTGCATCGCCAATTTTTACACCAACAACCTCAGTAATCTTTAAAAGGTATCCCTTGTCTGCAAGAATTTTAGATGCTGTTTCGTTGTCGTTTACAATAAGGCGTAGAATACCGAATTCTTCAGTATCTGCAATTGATAAAGCACGGATATTTACATTGTGTGCTGCCAAGGTTTCTGTAATTTCAACCAAAGCACCCTTTTTGTTCTGAACAAAAATATTTAATTGCTTTAATGACATAATTATACCCCTTTCTTAATCGTGTAGCTTACGCTTGTCGATAACTCTTACAGCCTTGCCCTCGCTACGAACAATAGATTTTGGCTCTACCAGATGTACAGCAGGGTTTATGCCCAGCATAGTTTTCATAGCGTTTGCAAGAGCCTTTTCCTTTGCTGTAATACCAGCCACAGTGTCTGTAAACTGGTCTACATTCATTTCTACATTTACATCAAATGTATCTGTGTTACCCTTACGGTCAACAATAATCTGATAGTTAGGCTGATATCCCTCTTTAAGCAGTACAGCCTCAATCTGGCTTGGGAATACATTAACACCACGAATAATCATCATGTCATCGCTTCTACCCATAGGCTTAGCCATTTTGATAAGTGTACGGCCACAAGCACATTTTTCTCTTGTAAGTACGCAGATATCACGTGTACGATAACGAAGCAGTGGGAACGCCTCTTTATCAAGTGAAGTAAATACAAGCTCACCCTTAGTGCCCTCTGGAAGAACCTCGCCTGTGTCTGGGTCGATAATTTCTGCTAAGAAGTGATCCTCGTTGATGTGCATACCACTTTGCTCAGAACATTCAAAGGCAACACCAGGGCCAGAAGATTCTGTAAGACCAAAGATATCATAAGCCTTAATGCCCAGAGTCTGCTCAATGTTACGACGCATTTCCTCTGTCCAAGGCTCAGCACCGAAAATACCAGCCTTCAGTGGAATATCCTCTGGCTTATAGCCTTGCTCCTGCAGGGTTTCGCCTATATATGCAGCATAAGAAGGTGTACAGCACAGGATTGTAGCGTTAAGGTCTGTCATAAACTGAATCTGACGCTCTGTGTTACCAGATGACATAGGCAGAGTTAAACAACCAACCTTTTGTGAGCCACCGTTAAGACCAAAGCCACCAGTAAACAGACCATAGCCATAGGCTACCTGACATACATCCTCTTTTGTACCACCTGCAGCAACAATAGCTCTTGCACAGCAGTCTTCCCATAGGTTAATATCGTTTTGAGTGTAGAATGCTACAACACGCTTACCTGTTGTACCAGATGTTGAATGTATACGCACACACTCGCTTAAAGGTGTAGCCAAAAGTCCGTATGGGTAAGCATCACGCAGGTCTGCCTTAGTTAAAAATGGCAGCTTGTGTAAATCCTCTATGCCCTTGATGTCGTCAGGAGTAACACCCTTTTCGTCCATAAGGTTACGATAGTATTCAACATTTTCGTAAACATGCTTTACCTGCTTTACAAGCTTTTCTGACTGAAGCTTTTTAATTTCTTCAACAGGCATTGTTTCTATTTCTTTTTGAAAGTAATTCTGCATTTTATTCGCCTTCTTAATATATAGATTGTCCGTAATACGGATTTTTACTTATTAATAGTTATAGCCAAGGTCAAAAGCCTTTTTGTTCATTTCTATAAAGCGTTCTGCTACAGTGTTCTCAATAGCTTTAATCCAACGCTCATAAGGGATATCAAACTGCTTTGCAGCCTTGCCCATAAGTACAATGTTTACAGCCTTTGATGAACCAGCCTGCTCTGCAAGAGTAAGTGCGTCTAAAGCCTCTACCTTCATACCCTTGGCTGTAAGCTCGTCAAGCACCTCTGTTGGGTACTGTGCTGCACCAATAATAACAGGCATTGGGTCGATTTGCTGTGTGTTAACAACAACAAGACCGTCTTTCTTTAAATATTTAGCATAACGGGCAGCCTCAAGCTTCTCGAATGCGATAATAATATCAGCTTCACCCTCTGTAATAATCGGAGAATAAACCTTTTCGCCATATCTTACATAGGTAACAACAGAGCCACCACGCTGACTCATACCGTGAACCTCAGAAACCTTTACATCGTAGCCCTCGTCCATAAGTAAGCGACCAAGAAGCTTTGAAGCAAGCAGACTACCCTGTCCACCTACACCTACTATCATAATGCTTTTTGTGTTCATACCAAAAACCTCCTTAAACGATAGCGTCAAATGCACAAAGCTGCTTACATACGCCACAGCCTACGCATAGTGTGTTGTCGATTTTAGCCTTACCGTCCTTTAAGCTGATTGCTGGACAACCAAGACCCATACAACGCTTACAAGACTTACACTTGTCAGCATCTACTGTAAGTGGTGCTTCGTGCTTAACAGACTTTAGCAGTACGCAAGGTCTGCGAGAAATAATAACAGATGGCTCCTCTGCTGCAAGCTCTTCTTTGATTGCAGTCTGGCAAGCCTTTAAATCATAAGGGTCTACAACTCTTACTCTGTTAATACCAAGAGCCTTACAAAGAGCCTCAAGGTTAACCTTAGCAGCTGGGTCACCCTTAATATTAAAGCCAGTTGTTGGGTTCTGCTGGTGACCAGTCATGCCTGTGATTGAGTTGTCAAGAATAATAACAGTTGAGTTTGTTGCGTTGTATGCAACGTTTACAAGGCTTGTCATGCCTGAGTGCATAAAGGTTGAATCGCCGATAACAGCAACAGACTTCTTCTCTGTTTCTTCGCCTCTTGCTGTGTTAAAGCCGTGCAAGCCAGAGATAGAAGCACCCATACATAGAGTTGTATCTAGAGCAGATAGTGGAGGTACTGCACCAAGTGTGTAGCAACCGATATCACCATGAACAGTAACCTTGTTTTTAGCAAGAGTATAGAACATACCACGGTGAGGACAGCCAGCACACATCATAGGTGGACGGTTAGGAATAACAGAATCAGCACTTACACTGTATTTAGTTTCTATGCCAAAAGCGTCAGCGATTGTTTGCTGTGAAAACTCTCCAAGAATAGAGAATACATCCTTACCAACAACCTCAATACCAAGTGCCTTAACGTGAGTTTCGATAATAGGGTCAAGCTCCTCTATAACGTAAAGCTTTTTAACCTTTGAAGCAAAGTCTTTAATTAGGTTTACTGGTAGAGGGTTAGGCATACCAATCTTTAGAATACTTGCATTGTCGCCAAGTACCTCTTTAACATAAAGATATGAACAGCCAGAGGTAATAATACCAATTTCGTCTGAGTTCATCTCTACTGTGTTGTACATACAGTCCTCAGCTAGCTCTGTAAGAGCCTGAGTACGAGCCTCTACAACAGGGTGACGCTTAATAGCGTTACCAGGCATCATTATGTATTTT